>JAIDIR010000186.1 GCA_029052615.1 Clostridia bacterium
AAAAAGTTTAAAATAGTTGTTAATTTTGCATAAAACACAATATGTTGTGGTCAAATACGTAAAAAGCCCCCGCGCAAACCTGCGCGGGGGCTTTTAATTGCAATTTTAAATTACTCAGCAACTACGGTTGCGCCTGCAGCCTTGAGGTCGGCGATAATCTTATCAGCCTCTTCCTTAGCAACGTTCTCTTTAAGAACGCCGCCCTTTTCAACTGCCTGCTTAGCTTCTACAAGGCCAAGACCGGTGAATGCGCGAACGACCTTGATAACGTCGATCTTCTTAGCGCCTGCGTCCTTAAGAACGATGTTGAACTCGGTCTTCTCTTCAGCTGCTGCTGCGGGAGCCGCGCCGCCTGCTGCGGGAGCTGCTGCTACTGCAACGGGAGCTGCTGCGGATACGCCGAACTCCTCTTCAAGTGCCTTAACGAGCTCGTTGAGCTCAAGAACCGTCATACCTTTGATTTCTTCGATAAACTTCTTAACGTCTGCCATTTTTTTTACTCCTTAGGATAATTTTTTAATTTAATGATTTTTTTCTGCGCTCATTTTTTAAGCCGAACGCAAAGGCTTTTGTTTTTCCGCTTTGTTTTTAAGCCTTGCTCTTTGCAACGCCGTCGAGCACGCGGACGATACCCGACAAAAGATTGTTGAGCACGCCTGCAAAGTTTGCAAGGGGCGCCTGCATGGAACCCAGCATCTTTGCAACCAGCTCTTCCTTCGAAGGCATGGAAGCAAGTGCTTTAATGCCGTTCTTGTCCACGTACGCATTGTCTACGAACGCGCTCTTTAAAACTATCTTGTCCGTATAGTCCTTAGCCGCCGCAACCATAACCTTTGCCGCCGACGTTTCGTCGCCTGCAAACGCAATTGCCGTGGGACCGTTCAGGTCGTTATCGAACTGGTTATAGCCAAGCTCGTTCAAAGCCTTTCTCATCAAGGTGTTTTTGTATACCTTGTATTCGCAGCCTGCCTGCTTGCACTTTTTGCGCAGCTCGGAAACTTCGGCAACGGTGAGCTTGTTATAATCGACCAATACGATGGACTTGGAAGCTTTGATTTTTTCCACAATCTCTTGAACAACTACTTTTTTCGCTTCTTGATTAGCTGACAAATCTTTTTACCTCCCGTGTTATTTTGATTATAAAAAAACCTTACACCGCAAAGGTATAAGGCAAAATAATTACGTAAGTATAATTAAAAAGCTTTCTACCTCGGCAAGAAATTAAGCTTTAAAAAAGCACTTGCTGTCTGCGGCACGTTTAATTTACGCATAAGATTATATCTTTATCCTTCCCCGCTGTCAAGCGTTTTTCCGCGTCGATACGAGAAAATTTTTTATTTTTTACAAAATTAAATACGCCGTCGGGATTTGTAAAAAAATATTGCTTTTTGTCGAAAAAGTGCTATAATTTAATTAAGTGATTTTTACGTAACTTAAGGGAATATTGAAAGATGAACGACGACAGGTTGCTTGAACCGGTCAAAGCCTATAACGAATTTTACGAGAGCGAATTCGACGCGAACGCGCGCGATTATTTTAACGACCTGGTTGAAAAGTCGGGCATAGACGTTGAGCAGAACCGCGACACCGTAAAAAAATACAGGGCCGCCACCACTATGGCAAACGAAACCGCACGCAAACTTTCGAAGAGAAAAACTCTCCGCGGGTTTTTGATTGCGCTTACCGTACTGGGATTTTTAGCCGCCGCTATCGGCGTATTTATGATAGTTCAGAATACGACGGTTGCAGGCGCGGTTACCCTGTCGGTCGGTGCGGTCGTTGCAATCGGCGCGTTGCTTTTGATACTGATCGTTTTAAACAAACAGATAAAGCAAGCCGACGCACTGTTTGCAAAGCGCTCTGCCGAGGCGGAAAGCATTTTAAGGGAAGCGTGGCGCCAAATGCAACCGCTTAACGCTTTATTCGATAGCGACGCCACCAAAAAGCTTATTGAAAAGACAATTCCGCTGTTAAAAATAGACGACAACTTTTCGATGCGCCGCTACGACTATTTAAACGGCAAGTACGGGTTTGGCGATAACGACGACGTTAACCGCTCCACCATTGCCATTCTTACGGGTGAAATTTTGGGTAATCCTTTCGTCGTTGACAGGGAAATAGTGGAATCCATGTCCAACTTCACGTACACCGGAACGCTGGTAATTCACTGGACGACCACTTATAGGGACAGTCAGGGGCACGTACATACTCAGCACCACTCGCAGACGCTGACGGCAAGCGTGACCAAACCGAAGCCCGTCTATTCACAACAAACCCGCCTCATATACGGCAACGAGGCGGCGCCCGACTTAAGGTTTGCACACGAGCCTACGCATGCCGAACGGCTTAGCGAAAAGGCGCTTGCAAGTAAAGTTAAATCGGAAACCAAAAAGATAAAGAAGCTGCAGACGCGTGCGCTGGATAGCGCGCAGAGCAACTTTACCGTAATGGGCAATGAAGAATTCGACGCGCTTTTTAACGCTTTCGACAGAAACAACGAAGTGCAGTTCCGCCTTATGTTTACTCCCCTTGCGCAGAAGAATATGCTTGAACTGATGAAGGATAAGGCGCACTACGGCGACGATTTTACTTTTATCAAATCGGGCTGTCTGAACTATGTGTCAAGCGAACATTCGGCAAGCTGGGATATGAATGCCGACCACAAGAGATATTTTTCCTACGGCGTAGACGAGGCTTTGAAAAATTTCCTCTCGTTCAACAACGCGTACTTCAGGTCGCTATACTTCGACTTTGCTCCCCTGCTCTCCGTGCCGCTCTATCAGCAGCACAAGCCCAAGGAATATATTTACCGCGATAACTACCCGCGCAACCTTTCAAGCTACGAGGCGGAGGTTGCCGTCAATGCGCTTGGCGACAGGGCGTTTGCCGACGAATACGCCGATACCCCCTCCATTCTCAAAACGGGACTTTTATATAAGGAAGGGAAATCCGACGCGGTTGAGGTGACGGCGTACGCTTACCATATAGAGCCGCGCGTAGACTACGTACCCGTATTCGGCGGGGACGGCTGCGTGCATTCCGTGCCCGTGCCCTGGGACGAATATATACCCGTTCAGCGCGAGAGCGTTGTAAAGCTGAAGGAACTGCCTTTCAGCGACAAGCAGTTTTACTATGGAGAGGACAAAACCGGTCTGCACGACGCGCTGTCTGCGCTTGGCACGACCTCGTTCGGACGCGGTATACTCTGCTGTCTGGTCAATGATATTAACGCGTCTTTCGATGCGGAAATAGATAAAAAATTAAAATAATTAACCGTTTGGAGGAAATTTATGGCTAACGAATTAGACGAACTTAACGATCCCGTTATGCAAGAAGGCAACGACGTTCACGTTATTGCAAAGAGACTGCCCGTCAAAGTAGGCGGCGGCTCTAAATTCTTTGAAATCGCAATCTGGTTCCTGCCGCCCATAATCGGCGGTATAGTATGGTGCGTTTTAAAGGTAAAGGCGCGCAGCTACCTGCAAAAGCTTCAGCAGAAGCTGCAGCACGACGCTTCGCAGATTGACAACTACCTTGAACAGCGCGTGCAGATTTTGCAAAACTGCGCAAAGCTCGTTGACAAGGCAGTCGATTTAGATAAGTCCACCTTTACTCAAATTGCGACCCTGCGTGCGGGCAGGTCCGGTGATTCGGACGAGGCAAGAAACGAATGCGCCGACAAGCTGAACGCTTTGGACAGGTCAATAAACGTAGCGGTAGAAAACTACCCCAACTTGATGGCACATCAGGAGCTTGCGGACGCTATGCAGCAGAACTCCTATTTGCAGCGCGAAATCACCGCCGCACGCGAGGTGTACAACGATACCGTGAATACCTGGAACAGCGAAATATTCTCTTGGCCGACCAAGATGATAGTTGCCGCAAAAGCGGGCTACACCACCCGCCTGCCGTTCATTGCCGACAAGGAAACCAAAGAAGCCGCCCGCGGCACTTTCTTTTAAGCAGCGTACCGCGCTTAATTGCCCGGACGTAAAATAAACTTAATCACCACAAAGCATAAGCGGCGCGCAACTTAAGTTGCGCGCCGCTTTGCATTTCATTTCTATTCAGTCGCAGTCAAGCGTTTTCGCCTTGATATAAAGAAATCTTTATCCTGCCATAAAATTATAAACGCCGCCATTCCCGCCCCTACTGCTACGTGGAACGAAAGCGCCACCCACAGTCGGTAGTCAGCCGCGCAATGAAATAATCCGTACAGAGATATTATAGGAAAATATTTTTGATCACCGTAATCGGGATACTTCACCAACTCCCAAGGCGCTTCCTGAAAAGAAACACCGCACAGGCACAAAATAAATATTACCACAAACACAGCCGCCGCACCCGTCGCCAAAGGCTTTTTTATAAACTGCCCTATAAATACCGTAAGAATACCCGTGAACAGCATTGCAACAAGCATTTGCAGCATTACCAAAGTAAACGTTGCAAGTATGGGCTGTGAGTAATATTTTTCACCCGTATAGAACAGCACGTGAGCGGAAGCATTGCCCGCACCCAATATAAGCCCCCATATAAAAATAATCAGCCATATCGCAAAGTTCAGCAAGCCCGAAACGAACAGCTTACCGCCCATAACCGTGCGTTTACCCACCGGCGCGGCAAGATAGTTTTTCATTATCCCCTTACCGTAAGGCGAAACGCAAGTGATTACTGCCGTTATAATTGCAAAAATTATAAGCGGATAGAACGCAAACCGCATTATCCAAAACAGCGAGCCTACTCCCCTGTATGCGGCAGAATTATAATAAAAATCAAAGCCGTAATAGAAATCAAATTGAGGATGCCAGCCCGTTTGCGTAAGCATACATTGATAATAATCCATCAATTCCTTCGGACCTTTACCTAATCCCCCAAAGAACGGATCAACGCCTTCGGGACGAGCCGCTTCACCGATATAATAGAGGTGCCACGAACGATAATACTCGTAATTTTGCTGGTATCCCGCCAAAAGCTTATCGAAATCGTCCACCTTTTCGGGCAACTCGGGCGACATTTCAACCGTCAAAAGATAGACGGTTATAACGGTTATAAATATCGCCAACACGAAAAGAAGAACGTACAAAAACTTTTTATCCGATAACAGCCTGCGTATCTCGCTTTTTACCATTCTGAAAAAGTGCATTTAAATTTCCTCAGAAATCTTTTTTCTTGAATTTGACTAACGACCAGATTATCAATCCGCACGTTACGGCTAAATAGACAAACGCCATAATTATGAAATGAATATCGAAACCGCCCATATAGTTCCAAAGTCCGAATACGGGTATAAGGTTAAAAGTTTCAAACGCCGCCTTGCCAAGCATTACGAAGTTTCTTTCCCCCGAAACTATCAGACTGATAAAAATCAAGGCAACTGTGCCCAGAGGCGGTATCAAACTGCTTGGAAGCGGTTTAAAATACGCAGTGCACAGCAGCGTAACCGCATAATACAGTGCAACCAACAGAATATTTCTCAAACCGATTTGCGCGAATACGTGCGTACCGCTTACCGCCTTGAAGCCACCCGAATACATAAGAAACGGGCGCGACGGCGAACAGGCGCAAACAATTAAAAGAACGACGTACGACAGGACGGGCAACGCCGTTGCCGCCGTAAAAGTAACGCCCGTCTTTACGGCAAAAACCTCCTTCCTCTTTATCGGCGCCGCCAGCAGATTTTTTACGGTATGCCGTTCGGCGGAAAACGTCCACAGCGCACCGACGAACGCAAACGCACAAAACACGTAAGTTATCATTTCGTAGAAGTACGTGCAAAAACCGAACGCCTCGTACCCTTTGAATTTTTCGATATAATCTCCATTAGTAATATAGTCCTGCTCGACCGTTCCGGTATCGAGGAAAAAGCGGTATCTTTCTATCTGGCGGGTCAATTCGAACACCTTCTCTTTGCCGAGAACGTCCTCGTAGCTTTCCAACATATCGCTATACTTTTTAATATCTTCGCTATACCCCTGCAAAATAGTCCCGCGGTCGGGAATTGAAATTGCGGACGACGGCGAAGCCGCATACAAAACCGAAAAAACGATGATAAACGCGGCAAGGACGGGAATTATTAAAAACAGCCACTTCTTCTGCGCCCAAAGCCTGACCGCTTCATACTTTAAAATGCTTTTAAAGTTTTTCATTGCGCACTTCCGCTTCCACCGGTAATTTCGTAAAACTTCTCTTCCAGATTTTCGCCTTGCACGTCGTTGCAGTCGTAGGCAATGCGCCCATTATCCAGAATGAGAACCCTGTCGCAGATTGACTGTATATCGAGAATACTGTGCGACGAAACGAGAATGGTCGTGCCGCTCTGCGCCAGTGACTTTAAAAGCTCCTTGAAAATCTTTACGGTAACTGGGTCGATTCCGTTGAACGGCTCGTCCAGAATCAATAGCGTAGGATTGGTTATTATAGCGTAGGCTATATACAGCCTCTGCTTCATTCCTAAAGAATACGTTTTGTATTTTTGGTCTTCGTGTCCGCCCAGCCCAACCAGATAAAGACTTTTTTGCACCGCGTCCTTGCCGAGGTCGGGATACAAATCGGCAAGCAGCCGCAAATTCTGTCTGCCGGTCAGTTCGCCGTAGAACGCGGGGCTTTCTATCGTAAAACCGATTTTGACCGAACGGTCCGCCGCCGCTTCCGCAATGTTTTTTCCGTTCACCGTAATGGTTCCGCTGTCGGCTTTCGTAAGCGAACAGATAATTTTCATAAGCGTGCTTTTGCCCGCGCCGTTCAGCCCTATCAGCCCGCATATAGTACCGTCCTGCGGAATGGTAAAGCTCACGTCTTTAAGCACTTGCTTATTCTTAAAACTCTTGTTCAAATTTTCGATCTGTAACATTTTTTTTCTTCCTATCGCCTAAATTAAAGCCTCAGAAAATTTCTCTTGCCGATTTATGCCATTGAAAATTTCTGTTATTTTATCATAGATGTTAATATAAAACAACCACCTTTTGTTTACATTTGTGTAAACTTTAGGTTACATAACAAAAAAAGTCAGACAAATAATCCTTGCCTGACTTAATTTTACTATATATGCGTGCGTATTTCAACAGGTTTGTCGCAAAACAATTAACCCTTGTTGTAAACGACCTTTACGCCAGGGCCCATTGTGGAAGTGAGCGTTACGCTCTTGATATACTGTCCCTTTGCAGCCGCGGGCTTAGCCTTAACGATTGCTTCCATAAGCGCGTTGAAGTTTTCGACTATCTTGTCGGTGCCGAAGCTCTTCTTGCCGATGGGGCAGTGAATGATTGCCGTCTTGTCCAGACGGTATTCAACCTTACCTGCTTTAACTTCCTTAACCGCCTTGGTAACGTCCATGGTAACCGTGCCGCTCTTGGGGTTGGGCATCAAGCCCTTGGGACCTAAGACACGACCGATACGTCCGACCACGCCCATCATATCGGGGGTGGTAATAACGACGTCGAAATCAAACCAGTTATCCTTCTGGATACGCATAACCATTTCTTCGGCGCCAACGTAATCCGCGCCTGCCGCCGTTGCCTGGTCCGCCTTGTCGCCCTTTGCGATGACGAGAACCTTCTTGTCCTTACCGGTGCCGTTGGGTAAAACGAGCACGCCTCTTACCTGCTGGTCAGCCTGTCTGGGGTCTACGCCGAGACGAACGTGCAGTTCGATAGTTTCGTCGAACTTCGCCTTAGCGGTAGAAAGAGCCAGGTTTACCGCCTCGGTAGCTTCGTATGCCTTGGTGCGGTCGTATGATTTTACGCTTTCCGCGTACTTCTTGCCTACTTTCATTTATAATTTCCTCCGTGTGGTTCATCCGAGGGGTCGACTTTATTTTTTTATATCCCTCTCCCACCTGAAAGGCTTAAACTAAGCCCCTCGTTACTCCTCTACGGTTACACCCATAGAGCGGGCGGTGCCCTTTACCATGCTCTTTGCCATTTCCAGGTCGGAGCAGTTCAGATCGGGCATCTTGGTCTTTGCAATCTCTTCAAGCTGAGCCTTGGTAAGTTTGCCGACCTTGTCCCTGTTGGGGCGTGCGCTTGCCGTTTCGATGCCGAGCGCCTTCTTGATAAGAACGGGCGTGGGCGGCGTCTTCAAGATAAACGTGAAGCTTCTGTCCTGATAGATGGTTAC
The DNA here is from genome assembly GCA_029052615.1 of Clostridia bacterium. GTDB lineage: Bacteria > Bacillota > Clostridia > Christensenellales > Borkfalkiaceae > Coproplasma. The sequence goes on from JAIDIR010000186.1 coordinate 8,116, forward strand.
TACGCAGGGAATAATAAGCCCTGCCTGTGCGCTCGTCTTTGCGTTGAACTCCTTGGTGAAACCGGGAATGTTGATACCGTGGGGACCCAGCGTAGAACCTACGGGGGGTGCGGGGGTAGCC
>JAIDIR010000187.1 GCA_029052615.1 Clostridia bacterium
ATAATTTTGCGTGCTATACAATATATAGTGTAAAATCATAGGGAGGCGTAAAGCGTTATGCTAAATAACGTATTGTTAATCGGTGGTGATTATCAGGTGAAACTACAGAACTTTATTTACGCCAGCTTTGATTTATGCGCAATAATTCTCAGCGTGGTCGTGCTGATAAACTACATAGTCAGTAAAAAGATACACGGCAGAACGACGCATCTGTTCTTAACGCTTGCAATCTGCACGATAGTTTCGTCGGTGCTGGATTGTACGGCGGTCATCGCGCTCAGCGTGACGGGCTGTCCGGTATGGCTGGGCAATCTGCTGGTTGCAATCAACTATCTCGGTTACAACGTTACGGGCGTCGTGTTCGTAGTGTACGCGGTTGCGGTAATATACGACAACGCGCGCATTCCCAGATGGTGCTACGCCGTTGCAAACGTCCTGTTCGTTATGACGGTGGCGGGCGTCATCTTTGCAACCGTCTGCCTGTTCAACTACGGTTACAGGGCGGTTCCTACTAATCTTAAATACGCTTACGAGGGAATAATTTACGGCTCGCAGTTTATAGCGCTTGCGTTCTCACTTTCACTCGGCATTTTACAGCGCAAAAAGCTCAGCAAAACCAGACAGCTGAATATCTATTTCTTCGCGATACTCAACATAATCGCAATACTTATTCAGTTCCTGGTGCGCAGAATTCAGTTAAGCAACTTTGCCCTTGCAATCGCGGTAATGCTTATTTACGTAACCCTGCAGCGCCCCGAGGACGAACTGGACGCAACCAGCGGCGCGTTCAACGCGCGTTCGTTCAACCGCCGCGGCAACATGCGCATTTCCGCAAACCAGCATTTCTTCCTGTTTGCAATGGAAGTCAACAATATGACGGTTATCAACTCGTCGTTCGGACTTAACGGCGGCAATCAGGTAATAAAGGAAGTTGCCGACAGATTGCGCGCACTGCTGAAAAAGGGACAGTATTTATACCGCTTAAGCGGCGTGCGCTTTGCCGTAATGTTCAATACGTTCGAAGAATACCAGTCGTTTGCGGCGCGTTATGCGGGCGTTTTCGATAAGCCCGTTTCGGTCGCCAATACCGAGGTGCATCTTACGGCTATTGCCTGCGTGATTGACTTCCCCGAAGTTACAAACAAGCTTTCCGAGGTGGAGGACCTTATCAGGTACTACCGCAACAGCATTAACGTTTCGGAAGATATCATTATCGCCGACGCCAACGCAATAGAAAAGGCGCGCAGGCGCGAGCTTGTGGATTTCGCCATTCAGAAGGCTATCAACAACAAGTCTTTCGAGGTGTATTACCAGCCCATCTTCTGCGTAACCGACAACACCTTCAGCGGCTGCGAGGCGCTTATAAGACTTAAAGACGACGAGCTCGGCTTTATCAGCCCCGACGAATTTATACCCATTGCCGAACAGAACGGCAAGATAATAGAAGTGGGCAGGTTCGTTATCGAGCACGTTTGCAGCTTTATCAAGGGCAGGGAGCTTGCAAAGCTTGGCATCAGGTTCGTCGATATAAACCTTTCGGTCATACAGTGTATGCACCCCGAAATTATCAGCGATATCGAGCAGACGCTTAAAAAGTACGACGTGCCCCGCTCGATGGTCAATCTGGAAATTACCGAAACGGCTTCGGCGCAGTCCTACGCAATGCTGCAGACCAAGCTTAACGAGCTGCATTCCAACGGCTTCACCATTTCGCTGGACGACTTCGGTACGGGCTTTGCCTCGGTTGAATACCTTATAAACTTCCCGTTCGACGTGGTTAAGCTTGATAAATCTCTCGTCTGGGCTTATATGAGCACCAAGAAGTACGAGCCGATTTTACAGCACTATATGCCTATGCTTCACAGTCTGGGCACCAAGATAGTTGCGGAGGGTGTGGAAACCAAGCAGATGGTGGACGCGCTGGTCGCTTTGGGTTGCGACTATTTGCAGGGTTATTACTATTCCAAGCACATTCCCGAAGAGCAGTTTATACAGTTCGTAACCAACAACGGCGACGTAAAGACCGCATAAATTTAATTGAATGTTAA
>JAIDIR010000188.1 GCA_029052615.1 Clostridia bacterium
ATCTGCTCCTGAATTTTCTGAGCCTGCTTCATAACGTTCTGCATTCCGCCGTTGCCGCCTCTGAATCCTGCCATAATAAAACTCCTTTTTGCTAATTTACTTGATGGTTATGTCCGTGCCTTTGAAATTTTCACGGAGCTCGCCTATTGCCTTTTCGTACTTATCCTCGCCCTTGGGCTTTAAGCGGATATCGAACGAGAACACGCCGAGTGATTCCAGCGCTTCGGCAATGCACTGCCTGTTGTCCTCGCGGTTGAGCGATTTGTAAACCGCCTCCGTCGACGTCGTAAGTACGAACGTGTCGCCCTCGAAAGAGCTTTCCAAATCCATACACAGAGTGAATAAAACCGCGTTGCGCCGCGTGGTGCGGAACAACCTTATAAACCTGCCGAACAGCGTGGCTTTGTCCGCGTCCGAAAGCGAACCGACGTGCGCGGGCTGGGTTACGGGCGCATGCTCGAACAGCGTGCTTTGCGACTTTTCGGTTTGCGCGGGCTGCGCTTTGGGCGCTTCGGTAAAGGGCGAACTATCGTCGTCCTCAACCGCGGTAAGCTTGGGCTTTTCCTCGGCGCGCTTAACCTCCGCAACGGGCGCGGCGACTGTCGCGGCTTTGGCTTTTACCTCAACCTTTATCCCCTCGGCAACCGCCCTTTCAAGCTTTTCCATTCTTGCCAGCAGCGCCTCTATATCGTAGTCGGCGCGGGGCATTGCCGCCTTGATAAGCGCCGCCTCAAGCGTTATTCTGCCGTCGACGGCAAAGCGCATATCGCCCTCCGCCTGCGCTAAAATTTCGGTAGTGCGCAGTATTGCGTGACCGTCCGCCTGCGCGGCTATTTCCTGCAATTTTTCATATTTGTCCTTGGGCAGATTGACTATCCCCTCGGCGTTGCGGCACATCTTTACCACCGCGAGGTTGTTCATAAAGCTTAAAAGGTCGCGGAGCAGCACGCCCACGCCCTTGCCCGTGGAAAGCACGCTTTCCGCCGCGTTCAGCGTTTCGCCGCCGTTCTGCGCGATTATCGCCGCAATTATATCCGCAACGGCAAAGAAATCCGCCTTGCCCAGTACCTGATTTACGTCGTCGTAAGTAAGCTTGCCAAGCGAATACGAAGCGCACATATCCGCAATGGAAAGGCTGTCTCTGGCACTGCCGTTGCCCGCGCGAGCAATCGCCGCCACCGCCTCGTCCTCGTACTGTTTTCCCGTCCTGTCGAAAACGCTCTTTACAAGCTCCTCCAAATCGGACTGGGGAATTAACTTGAAGTCGAAGCGCATACAGCGCGAAAGTATGGTTGCGGGAATTTTCTGCGGCTCGGTGGTCGCAAGTATGAACACCGCGTGTGCGGGCGGCTCCTCCAGCGTCTTTAAAACCGCGTTGAAAGCCGATTGCGTAAGCATATGCACTTCGTCGATAATATAAACCTTAAACCTGCCGTTGACGGGCGGATACTGCACCTTTTCGCGGATGTCGCGCATCTCGTCAACGCCGTTGTTGGAAGCCGCGTCAATTTCCGAAATATCCAGAGCGGCGCCGCTTGCAAGCGCCTTGCAGGTTGCACATTCGCCGCACGCCGAGCCGTTTACGGGGTGCTCGCAATTTATCGCCTTGGCAAAAATTTTGGCAAGCGTCGTTTTGCCCGTACCGCGCGGACCGCAGAAAAGATAGGCGTGACCGATTTTGTCCGTCTCTATCTGGTTTTTGAGAATTTTTACGATGTGCTCCTGCCTGACCACCTCGTCAAAGGTCGTCGGGCGGAAGGTGCGGTAAAATGCGAGGTACGCCATATTGCCCCCTTTTATTTATTGAGCACGCGCCGAAGTTTATGCTTTGCGCGCCTCAACGCGTTGTCCGTCTGTTTGTAAGTACTGTTAAGCGCAACCGAAATTTCCGCTATGCGCAATCCGTCTATGTACATACGAATTGCTTTGTATTCGAGCGGTGAAAGCGAGCTTTTCATAATCTCGAAAAATTCGTTTACCGTTTCGTTGCCGATAAGCGCTTCTTCGGGACTGAAGTCAGAAGCCGTCATTCCGTCGCCGTCCTCCAAATAGGGAAGAAAGCGGTTGAGCGCGTAATTTTTATTGTTGACCGATTTTTTAACCGCGTCGCGTATGCGGTTCTTTATGCACGCGTAAGCGTACTTATTAAAACCGCTGTCGCCATCGAAGCAGGTTATTGCGGAATACAGTCCGCACATACCCTCCTGCACCAGATCTTCGGTGTCGCCGCCCACGAGGAAATACCTTCGGGCAACCGAGAGCACGGTGTTTTTATAACGGCCGAGCAGCTCCTCGACTGCGCCTTTTTCGCCGCCGCGGAATAAAGCGACCAGCTCGCAGTCCGTGCGGGATTGAAAATTATCCATATATTTATATGCGCCTGCGCCTTAAAACTTCGTACGCCGCCACGCCCAGCGCAACCGACGCGTTAAGCGAATTGACCTTGCCCTGCATGGGAAGGGACAACACGAAATCACACTTTTCGCGCGTCAGCTTTTTAACTCCGCTATCCTCGCCGCCGATGACCAGCGCAACGTTGCCGCCGAGGTCGGCGGAATAAATATCGCTGCCGTCCGCCTCCAGCGCGTACAGCCAGTAACCGTTCTTTTTTAGCTCGTCCACGGCGCGGTTGAGGGAATTGACCTTTGCCACCTTTACGTGGTTTGCCGCACCCGCGGAAATGCGCACTACCGCCTCGGTCACGCTTGCCGAATTGGTGGACTGAATTACCACGCCGTCCGCACCCGCGCACTCGGCTACCCTGATAATCGAGCCGAGGTTATGCACGTCCTCTATACAGTCGCAGAGGATAATAAAACCGCCCTTTTCGCCCTTTGCAGCCATAATATCCTGCAACGAGCTGTATTTATAGTCCGAAGAAAAGGCTATGCACCCCTGGTGCTTGCCCGTCACACTCTCCTTGTCGAGCACGCGCCTGTCGACGAACTGAACGCGAATTCCCTTGTCCCTCGCCTCGGCAAAAATCCTGCCAAGCGTGCCCTGCGCGTTCTTTTCAAGCAATATCTTTTCGACCGTTCTGTCCGTTTTCAAAAGCTCCAAAACGGCGTTTCTGCCCTCGGTTTTCATTGCCCGTCACTCCTCCAAAAGCTGTGAAATTCTGTCGTACTGTCCGCTTAAATACAGAAAGCCGAGCACCGCCTCGAACCCCGTCGAGCGGTTGTAATCGACCACCGAGGCGTTCTTTGCTTTGGTGCTCTTTTTGGCGTTGCGGCCGCGGTGGAAAATTTCCTCCTCCTCGGGCGTGAACTTGCCCTCAAGCCGCAGCAAGAGCTCGCTTTGACCCTTGGCGGAAACGGCGGCAGTCGTGCGCTTTTGCAGCTCGTTCAGCCTGTCGTCCGAACGCAGAACTTCCCTTTCGCGCACGTACAGCGAATACACCGCGTCGCCCACGAAAGCCAGCGTTACGGGGCTGAGCTGCCTTGCGCTCTCCTTACTTATCTTGGTGAAAAAATCAAACAAATTGGCACACTTATCCATTATCTATTTACGATTATAGCACTTTGGTATAAAAAAATCAACAAATCAATACTATATAGCGTGAAAACCTTATTTGTAAAGAAAAGTTTTTTGATTGCTCTGGCGCTCATAATCCTGGCAGGCGTCGTGCTGGGAGTATGCGTGGGCGCGGCGGCAAAGTCCGCCTCCTCCATCAATCCCAATATGCCGACTGTGGTTATCGACGCGGGGCACGGCGGCATAGACAACGGCGTGCAGGGAATTAAGACCAAGACCGACGAGGCGGACATAAACCTTGCCATTGCGCGGCTTTTAAAGGGGCAGTTTACTGGCGCGGGCTTCAACTGCGTTATGACGAGGACGAGCGAGGCGGGGCTTTACGACGACACCTCCAAGGGCTTTAAAATGCGCGATATGAAAAAGCGCAAACAGATAATCGAGGAGAGCGGTGCGGATATGGTCATTTCCGTGCACCAGAATTTCTGCCCGTTGCCCAGCAAGCGCGGCGGCACGGTTTTCTTTGATAAGAACAGTCAGTCGGGCACGGCGCTTGCAAAAAAAATTCAGGAGGAGCTGAACGCCCTGCCGCAGACCGTCAAGCCCAACGAGGCAATGCACGGCGACTATTATATGCTTAAATGCACCGAAAGCCCGTCTGTTATCGTCGAGTGCGGATTTTTGTCCAACGCGCAGGAGGACGAACTTTTGAACGACGAGGACTATCAGCGCACGTTGGCTTACGCAATATTCAAGGGCGCGGTCAGTTATTTTGCAAATAAATAAAAGATGCGCGGCGAACTGACGCGCATCTTTTATTTAGTCGTTTTTATCTTCGTCCGTGAAACCTATATCGGTCATCGGGTCGGCTGGCTTGTAGAAGCCGCCCACGTCGAATACCCTGCCGTCGTCAACGGGCATTGGTGCAACCACGTTGCGCACCACCGTTCTCACGGGAGCCGCTTGCGCCTGCGCGTTCTGCGCGGGCTTTTTGGTCGTGTCTATCTTGGTGGTCGTCACGGTGGTCATAACCGCGTCGGGAGGTACCTGCGCCGTAACGGGCGCGGCGTTGCTTTCGGGCGCGGCGGGCGTTGCCTGAGCCGCAGCCTTTTCGTTTGCCATTGCGTTCCTGACCTCCGTCCTTATGATTTCGGTCAGTTTGTCAAGGGATATACCGCCGCTAACCGTCTGCTCGCCGCCGCGCATAGCGTAAATTTCGCTGTGCATAACGCTCTGCTCCGCCTTGATTGCGGCTTGCTCCGCACGCATTGCAACCTCGGTACGCATAGCAGCCTGCTCGGCTCTCATTGCCGCCAGTTCGGATTGAATCTGAGCGAATTGCGCGTCGCTTACACTGCCGCCTGCCGCCACGGGCTGTGCCGCTTGGGGTGCGGACTGGGGCATTTGCTGAGGCATCTGGGGCATCATTTGCGGCATCATCATCTGCGGCATTTGCTGCTGCTGGGACATGCGCGCCATACGCTCCTCGCGCTCGAGCTTGCGCTCCTCCTGCTCGCGCTTTTTCTCTTCCTTTTCCTCCGCAAGCCTGCGTTCCTCGCGCTCGCGCTTTTTCTTTGCCGAACGCGCCGCAAGCGCAATTATCAAAATGAGAAGTATTAACGCAACTGCCGCAATTACTATCCACAGCCAGTTTTTCTTTACGACCGCAAGAATTTTTTCAAAGCCGGTAAGCTCCTTTGCGGGGGTCGTATAGCTGAACGATTTAACCGTATACTGAGCCGCGCTTGCGTCGAGTTCGAAGTTCTCAGTGTCGATAAGCTCAGCTTTAACGTAATACTGCGTTTCGTACTTAAGTTCTTCCGCCGCAACCTCTTCGCTGCAAGACTCGTCCTTGTAGTACTTCAGCGTTACTACGTCCGCAAACGCACCTATGTAGCTATCACTTGCGAATACGGGAAGTCCGCCGTCCGTCTTGGTTGCGGTCAGAACGGCTTTAGAAATGTTCCAGTCAACCGCCGCTTCGTTTGCGTTCAGCACCATTTCGTCGTAGACAACCGCGAACACGGTTTTCTTTAAAGTCTTAGCGGTTGCCCACTCGTAATTTTCGGGGTCGTTCAAAGCAAACACCGCCTTGTAACTTCCTACTGCCAAACCAGGAACTGTTTTGTCAACGACGAAAGCCATAAGCGTTTCGTCGTAACCGTTGAAGTCCGTTGCCTTGGGTTTAAGCTCAACGCCCGCATATTTCAAACCGCCCTTGAACGTAGGCAGAGCAACCTTTTCACGGCCGACTATAATATTATTCACAACCGCCGTAAACTTGTCGTCACCAACCTTATAGGTTACCGTGACAGACTGATTACCATACTTTAACTTTCCGTTATCGCGCAAGCCGTTGCAAGACAGTTCATAGTCTTCCACTTCCGCCTTCGTGCCGTTGTTGTAAACTGCCGTAACCTTTAACTTTGCCTTCAAGTCGTCCAAAGTATTTGCCGTGGTGAACTTCGCGCCGTTTTCAAGCAAAGCTTCGATTTTTACAACCACCGCATCGGTAATTTCAAGCGTTGCCTTAACAGACTCGATTGCGTTGTAGTTGTCCTTGTCTGTCGGCTCGAAATGCGCAATCACTTCATACTTGCCAGCCTTGTCAAACTTGAAAGGTTCACTCTGCTTCTTGCCGTTATACTCGTAAGTAACGGTTACATTATCGGGCAAACCATTCACTTCCAAGAAGTGTTCGCTGTTGTCGTCAAGCTCTGTCCTATCCTCGAAAATGTCATCGGGTAAAGTTATAGTTGCCCTTTCGATTGTCAAGGTAGCTTTTTTGTTATCTATATCGGCATACTCGGGGTTGTTGTGCGTAAACTTTGCGGTAACTTCATAAGTGCCCGCTTTTGTCGCGCCAGTGAATTCCTCTTCACCTACATAGTACTTAACCGTTACGCCCTCGGGCAAATCTCCGGAAATTTCAAGTTCGTGATTTTCTCCGTCGTATGTTACCTTGTCATTCTCAAATGTAGCGGTGATGTTAAAAATCTTTTTGTCGGTAACCGTCAACTTTGCCGTCTTGGTTGCGGGGTCGTTGTAATTGTCAGGGTCGGGGTTGCTGAACGTTGCCGTTACGGTGTAACCGCTTTCGTTAACCTCGGTCAAATCGGTGTCGCAACTATACGTAACCGTCATACCCGTGGGCAACTTTGTGGTGTCAATCCAACCTTCCGGATTGTACGCCGTACCCGTATATGTAACTGTTTTGTCGGGGAACAAGCTGTCGGCAATATCATACGTGCCCTTTTCGATTTCGGCATAGAAGTTTGCTTCCTGTTCAGTACCTTTTTCGCCGTACTTTGCCGTAAATTCAACTTCTTCACCCGCCTTAATGGTGCCCGTCACTGTAACATCGGCAATTGCCACGTCAAGATAGTCGTCGCCGCTGTAATTCCACTTTGCTTTGACCGTAAGATTTTTCTTTATATCGTCATAGCTAAGTTTATCAGAATATACAAGGTGCGTGCCGTTGTCCTTATAGTTTGCCGAAATCGCCAACACTTCCGACTTAGTAACGGTTATTTCCTTTTCGCCCGTCTTTACGCCGAACTCCGCACGAATTGTGACTTTACCTACTGAAAGCTTGTTCTTTCCGCTTGTCAATGCGAGACTGTATTCACTGTCTTTCAGCGCAACCTTGGTAACGCCGTCTTCCATAACCTTGTAGACGGTGATAAACTTCTTCAACGAATAATCGCCGTTTGCAAGAGTGTATGCGTCGTAAATTTTTACGTCTTCCGCGTCCTCTTCTTCGCTGACCTTATGCACAACGATTTCAAGGTTTTTAACTCCCTGCTGTTTGTACGTAACGGTCATCTTTGTCGTTTCCGACTTGCCCGTTATCGAATTGTAGTTATTCTTTATTGAAGGGTCGTTTTCGTCCTCCGGCGTAAACTGCCAGTAATATACCGTCTTGCTTTCGTCCGGCGCTTCACCCGATTGCCACTCAATTTTACCTGGCGTAGCTTTGTTGTGATTATTGATAAGTTCGGGCAGTTTTCCGTCGTTATACGAAGTGTATAACGGGTTTGGCAAAGCTTCCTTAAACTTAGGCGTAACATTAGGGTTTGCCTTACCTATCGTAATAGTGAATGTTCTTGTGTCGGCGTCGTCGCCCGTGCTCCACTTCAAGCCTGACGCAAGTTTCATTTTAACCGTATATGCGCCCGCATTTAAGATATCATTTTTATTAACGGGCAAGGTCAGATTTGTTGCGTCACTGTCCAGATTATCCTGATAAGAAATGCTTTCAACCGTCATATATGCGGCATTGTTATATATTTCAAGGTCAAGCCATGCGGGCTTTTCCGAAGCGGTTAAATCGGTTATCCACTTAGAATTGCCGTCGTAAGTAACGCTGAAATTCTGCGGTGCGTCAATACCACTGTTCTTCGTATCATACGAACAGTAAACGGTTTCGCTCTTGTTTCCGCCGTTGGCAGACGTATATAAAATTGATACGTCGTGCGTGGAAAGCGAAACATCCGAGGGCAAAGCCAAGTTTGTAGCCGCCTGCTTGGTTGTAGTGGCGGTGCTTCCGCTCATCGAAATGGCCGCCTGATAGTCAACCGCGCCGTCCTTAGAATTTTTCTTGGTTAAAAGTACAAGCAGGTTGCCGCCGCTTACGCCCGTAACGGGGTTGTTGTAAGTTATATAAAGA
>JAIDIR010000189.1 GCA_029052615.1 Clostridia bacterium
AGAATTTTATCCGCACCGTCCAGCGCGCGCTTAGCCGACAGGGTTAAGTCCCCTTCCCTTATTCCCAAGCCTATCAGCGTTATTGACATCTTCGTGCCCCTTTTTATTCTTTATGAGAATAATATAACAGAAATTGAGCACGACCGCAACAAAATAACAACAGTTTGCCGAAACCGCTACGCCGATTATCGAAAGGGGCGTGAACGCGACCAGAGCCGCCGACAGCGCAACGCGCATTGCCGCGGTGACCCACTGCGTTATGGTGCCCAGCAGCGGTCTGCCAAGCGAGGTGATGCAAGCCGACGACGTTTGCACGAGCGACGAGGTGACCGCGTTTATCGACATTATGCGCACTAAGGTTATTAAAAGTCCCTTTTCGCTTGCGCCCAGCGAGGGGAAAATTATGCGCGCGGCGAGGGGCGCGAAGATATATAAAAGTATTGCAAACGGCACGGAGATTGCCGCCGTGTATAAAATTGCTTTGCCCGCCTGTTTTTTTGCGCCCTTGAAATCGCCCTTGGCAGCCAGAGGCGAAATGTTGGGCACGCTTGCCGCCGCCAGCCCGTAGGTGACCGACACCGGCAGGTTGATTATGGTTACCGCACAGCCCGAAAAAATACCGTACAGCGCGGTGGCGTTTTCCGCCGAGCTTCTTAAAATGTTTACGACAGCAATGCTTTCGGCAAGCTGACCTGCGGGCAGGGCTATAGCCGTGAAGGTCAGCGGTATCGTGTAGGCAAGTATGCTCTTTGCGGAAACCTGACTTTCGCGGTATAAAGGTCTTACCTTGCCCCTCGCGCCCAGATAGAACGCGGCGGCAAGCGCGCAGGTTATTACCTCGCTGACCGTTACGGCAAGCACCGCCGCCGCGGTTGCGCGCGCTATATTGCCGCGGAAAAAGTTTGCAAGCGCAATGCCCGCCGCCACCTTTACCGCCTGCTCGGTGACCTCGGTGACCGCCGTGGGATACATATTGCCCTTGCCCTGAAAGTAGCCGCGCACTACCGAAATTATCGCGACGAAAAATACCGACGGCGACAAAAGACGACAGCACAGAGCGACCTCCGCCTGTCCCTGCGCGGCGGCAAGCGGTGCGGAAAACGCAAACATCAAAAGCGAACCTATCAGCCCTATTCCGCCGTACAGATAAAACGCCTTGCGCTCCGCCCCGTGCGCCCCGCCCGAGGATATAAGCCGCGCAATACCCGTGGGGATACCGCTTGCCGACACCGTTAAAAGTATGCAATATAAGGGGTACACCATCTGGTAAATGCCCATACCCTCGCCGCCCAAAAACGCGACGAGGGGTATGCGGTAGACGGCGCCCAATAGCTTGGAAAGAAAGCCGCCCGCGGATATTATCAATGCGCCCTTAAGATAACTTTGCTTTTTCATTTAAAGCCGGTTACTCGAATTGGTTTGCTAAAATCGTAGCGGACAATTGGGCAAGCTTGCACGCGGCGGGCTCTATTCTTGCGCCCTGCTCGGTGGATACCAGAGCAACCGCGCCAAGACAATCGCCGTTGGATACTATGGGCACGATTATCTGCGCGGTTATGGCGTTTGCGCCGTCCTCGCAGATGGGCACTATGTCGCCGCCTTCGGAAAGGTTGGCGATATAGCTCTTGCGCTCCTGCATAATTTTATCCAGCTTGTGCGAAACGGCTTTGCCCGCAACTTCCCTCTTGCCGCTGCCCGCCGCGTGAAGCACCTCGTCCGTATCGCAGACGATTGCAAGGTGACCGGAAAGCTCCGAAAGGCTATTTGCCGTGCCCTCTGAAAACTTTTCAAGCGAAGCTATGGGTGAATATTTTTTGAGCATAAGCTCGTCCCTGTCGGTAAAAATTTCCAGTGGGTCGCCGCTTTTTAAACGCAGGGTCGAGCGTATCTCCTTGGGGATTACCACCCTGCCCAATTCGTCTATTCTTCTTACAATTCCTGTTGCTTTCATAAAAACTCCTTTTATACAACAAAAACAGTTTGTACGATTACAAATAAAAAAATACCCGCGACTTAAATTCGCGGGTTTTGGAATTGTTTTATTGAGTTTTAGGACGCGCGGGTTATTCCTCTCCGCCCTCTTCCGTCTTTTGTTCTTCAACGGGCTCGGTGGGTTGTTCGGGCTGCTCGTCGGGCGATATTTCAACCGTTTCGCTCTCAACGGTTACCGTGCTTTCAACGACCTCCTCACCCTCGGCAAGCGCCTTTTTCTTTTTGGAATCTCTGACGGGCGGCTGCTGCTCGGGGTGCTTTTCGAAGCGGGTCAAAAGGTACTTCCAAAGGAAGAAATAGCCTATGCCTAAGATGACCATTATTATCGACCAGAATTGCGAGGGCGTTATCGCGCCGAGGAAGGAGCCGCGGTGGTCGTCGCGCGCAAACTCGATAATAAAGCGCCATACGCCGTACGCTATAGCATACAGACCGAAGTTGTATTTGAATTTAAATTTAAAGAACAGCACCGCCATTATTGCCGTGAGCGCGATAAGGAAAATGCATTCGAACAGCTGCGTGGGCACCACCTTTACGTGACCGAACTCGGCGGTGTACATCCAGATGCCGTACCACGCGTCCGTCTTAGCGCCGTGACAGCAGCCTGCAAACGTACAGCCCAGACGCCCGAACGCGTGCGCAATGGTTATGCCTATGGGAATTATGGGCAACGCGTCGGAAAGCGAGGCGTTCATATTGTTGACTAATAGCTTCCGTTTAGCGCGCGGAGCGATGACGAAAACGTAAAGATTCCACACTATAAGGAAGCTTGAAACGCCGCCGATAAGTCCGCCCTGGAAGGTCATCGAGCTGAGGTGATATCCGCCCGAGGGGTTTTCGATATAGTCGTACAGCCCCTGGAATACCATTGCCATAAACACGCCGAAAGCGGTTGCGCAAATACCTATAAGCAACATTTTGTTTATGGCTTCGTCGTTGAAGTTGCGTTTTGTAAACGCGTACAGCAAAAACGCGAAACAACCGATTATACCCAGCGCCATGCACAGTCCGTAAGGATAGAAGTGCAGACTGCCGATTGAAAAAAGAGGTCCGTCTATCATTTTATTTGCCTTTGATTGGTTTTGAAGTTATTTGATTAAGTCCCTCGGGTTAGAAGCGAGCAAGACAAGGAGCGCGAGCACCGTCCGACAGGAGTGTACACGGAAGTACACGACTGAGGCGGCGCGGAGCGCAACGCCGTATTGCGACGCTTATAAGTCGAGAAGCAGGTTGTTAACGGCAGAAGCGAGTGCGTAGTACGAGCTTTTGATTATGTCGTCGTCCACGCCCGCGCCCCAGTAAGTCCTGCCGCCCTTTTCCACGCCGACGTAGGAAATTGCCTGTGAACGCGAGCCGCCCGTCAGCGCGTGCTGCTCGTAGCCCGTAAGCACGTAGTCGAGATTGAAAAAGGACTTTACCGCGTTTGAAACCGCGTCAAGTCTGCCGTTGCCCTCGCCAGTCACCGTAACCTTGTTTTTATTATACTGCACGGTTAGGGTGGCAACTATACCGCCGTTCTGCACGAAATGACATTCGCATATTTCGAAAAGCTTGCGCGGCTCGAGGTAGTTTTTGCGGAACACCTCGTACACTTCCGCGGGCTTGAGCTCCTTGTGCTTTTCGTCCGAAACGTTTTTGACCTTGTAGCCGAAATGCTCCTTCATCTTCGCGGGCATATCTATGCCGTAGCCCGAGAGCATAACGTAGCCCACGCCGCCCTTGCCCGACTGCGAGTTTATGCGGATAACGTCCGTTTCGTACTCCCTGCCGACGTCCGCAGGGTCTATGGGCAAATAGGGAACGTCCCAAATCTTTCTGTCCGTCTTTTTGCGGAAAGCCATGCCCTTTGCGATTGCGTCCTGATGGGAGCCCGAGAACGCCGCAAACACAAGCTCGCCCGCATAAGGATGACGGGGGCTTACGGGCATTGCCGTAAAGCTTTTGTACATAGAGGTCACGTAAGGCATATCCGAAAAATCCAGCCCGGGGTTTACGCCCTGAGAGAACATATTGCCCGCAAGCGTGATTATATCGACGTTGCCCGTCCTTTCGCCGTTGCCGAACAGGGTGCCCTCTATTCTGTCCGCACCCGCCAAAAGTCCGAACTCCGCGCTTGCAACGCCGCAACCGCGGTCGTTGTGGGGATGCAGCGAAAGCACGACGTTATCCCTGTACTTCATATTTTCGGATATGTACTCAACCTGGCTCGCGTAAACGTGGGGCATTGCGTTTTCCACCGTGGCGGGCAGATTGATTATCGCCTTTCTGTCGGCTGTGGGCTGCCACACGTCAAGCACGGCGTTGACAACTTCAAGCGCATATTCCGGCTCCGTGCCGGTGAACGATTCGGGAGAGTACTCGAAACGGTAGGGCGCGCCCTCCTCGGCGGCAAGCTGCTTTAAAAGCTTTGCACCCTCCACCGCTATCTTTTTAATCTGCTCTTTATCCTTTGCAAACACCTGCTCGCGCTGTGCGACGGAGGTCGAATTATAGACGTGAACGACGGCGTTTTTCGCGCCCCTGAGCGCCTCGAAAGTCTTTTTTATGATATGCTCGCGCGCCTGCGTAAGCACCTGCACGGTCACGTCGTCGGGGATAAGATTTTCCTCGATAAGCTTTCTTAAAAAGTCGTACTCGGTCTTGCTTGCGGCGGGAAAGCCCACCTCTATTTCCTTGAAGCCTATCTTTACGAGCAGCTTAAAAAACTCAACCTTTGTTTCGAGCGACATCGGCTCGATAAGGCTCTGGTTGCCGTCGCGCAGGTCGACAGAACACCACACGGGGGCCTTTTCAACGCAATCCTTGCGTGCCCAATTCCTGCATTCGGTCGGCGGAAGAATATACTGTTTTTGATACTTAGTGAAATTTTTCATAATAAACTTATTGTATAATGTATCATAAACGTGCATAAAAATCAAGTATTTTCAGGCTCGGTTTTGCGGCGGCGCAGACAGGGAATTGCCAGGTAGAAGCCGATTGCTATGCACATACTTACCGACCAGCCGATAGCCCACGCCCAGCACACGCCCGAAAAGCCCAGACTGCCGACCAGAATATATACGAACGCGACCCTTAAAATTAGGTCGGTAAAGGTCGAAATGGTAAAGCCGAGGTTACCGCCGCAACCGCGCACCGCGCCGTCCGATACGATTTTTATACACACCGTGGGCAGGAACGCCGCCACAATCCGCAAGAACAGCACCGAGCAGCTGACCGCCTCCTCCGTTACCGAATCCTTGCTTATAAACAGCATAGTCAGCGGTTTGGGAATGACCTCGCACAATAGCAGGAACAAAAGGCTGGTTGCCATTGCGTAGGTAAGCACGGCAAGATATCCCTGCTTGATGCGCTTATATTCCCCCGCCGCCTTATTCTGCGAGCAGAAATTCGCAAGCCCGTTGGTCATAGTGCCCACGCCGACGTTTGCAATCTGCACCAGCTTGAAGCCCGTCGTAAAGCCAGCCGCCGCGTCCTCGCTGATAAGGTTGATGCGCTTAACCACGAAGAAGTTGCCCACCGACACGAAGCTGTTCTGCAAAATTATGGGCACGGAAGTTACGATTAAATCCTTGCATATGCGCTTGTCGAAGCGCGCGGGTTTTTCCTCGCTCTTGACCGCCTTCAATTTGCGGATAAGCACGAACACGGTCAGCATAGTTGCCGCCGCCTGCGAAATGAAGGTTGCCCACGCCGCGCCCGCAACGTCCCAGTGGAACGCGCAGACGAATAAAAAGTCCAGCCCTACGTTGAGCACCGACGAAAACACGAGGAACAGAAATGGCATTTTACTGTCGCCCAGCGCCGAGCATATGCCGCAGCCTATATTGTATAAAAATACGAAGGGCAGCGAGCCGAGGTATATGTACAGATAGCTTAAACTGTCCTTTATGATTACCGGGTTGGTGATGTCCAGAATATACATAGAAGGGCGCGCAAGCCCGAAGCCCAGCGCCATTACCGCCGCGCACAGCACCGCAAAAGTGATAAGCGCGGTGTTGACCGTTTCTCTCACTTTCAAGTTATTCTTAGCGCCGAAAAACTTTGCCACGGTAACCGAGCATCCGCCGTTGCAGCCCAGTGCGAACGCCAGCAGAATGTTGACCATTGTGGAAGCCTCGCCCACCGAGGTAAGCGCCGTCTGTCCGTCCGCCGCAAAGTTGCCGACTATCAGAAGGTCGGCAAGCGAATAGGCTTGCTGAATCATTGCGCTGCCCAGCAGCGGAAGCGAATATAAAAGCAGTGTTTTCCACACGTTGCCCTTGGTTAAATCAACCGTCTTTTGTCCTTTCATACCGTTCATATTATAGCACTTCGCCCGCCGATTGCAACCGGCGGGCGAAAAATGTAAAATATTGTTTATAACTTTCACAAAACTAACACTTGATGTTTAGTTCTTACAGGGGCAATTCAGTCCTCTCCCGTCTTCTGCACGGAGGGCGAGGGCACCGAATACAAATCGAACTCCTCGTCTATGTCGAAGTCGCTGTCGTCGTCGAACGCGGCAAGCTTGGAAACGGACACCTCGTAAGCGGTCATGGTGACGAAGCTTTCGTCGGGCTGTTTCTTCTGGTACTCGCGCGACTGTATTCTGCCCGACAGTGCAATCTTGTCGCCGACGGCAAGGTTTTTGACGAAGCGCGCGTTTCTGCCCCAGGCTATCGCGGGGATATAATCGCTCTTGTTGTACGAGCGGTTAACGGCGATAAGCAGATCCGCAATCTCGCGGTTGAAGGGCGTGGTGCGGTAAACGGGCGGCTTGCATATGTAGCCCGAAAGCACTATGCTGTTGGGGTTTTTGCCCGGGTGATAGTCCAGAACCTCCCTCACGAAAACGGTGAGCATCAGCCTCGATTTGCCGTTTTCCAGCTTGTTGTAGGAGCGGAACTGACCGAGAGCGCACAGCTCGTCGCCCTTTTTCATTCCGCCGCCCATCAGCCTTTCGGACACGGTTACGGGCAAGACGTCCGCCTGCCCCGACAGTCTGTTGACTTCAACGAAAAACTCGTAAAAGCCCTCCCCGAATACCTCGTGCGAAAAAACGGCGTCAGAAGCTATAGTTCCGCAGATATACACCCTGTTGTTCTTTTCGGTCAAGTAGTTCATAAAATTTACCTCTATATTTTGTATTTCTTTTTGGTTTTAAGTCGCGGGCTTCTGCCGTCCGGTAACGTCCATCGTGTAATTTTCGCGGTAAATGAGTTCACCGATTGGCACGAACTTATAGCCCTTGTTTTTAAGCGTTTCCACGATTATGGGCACCGCCTCCGCCGTGTGCAGACCGTTGTTGTGCATAAGTATTATTGAGCCCGACTTCACGCCGCTGATTACGCGCATTGCAATGTCGGTTGCCGAAAGGTCGCGCCAGTCAAGGGAATCGACGTCCCACTGAATACAGTAATAACCTTCCTCCGAAGCGGTCTTGACCAGCCTGTCGTTATAATCGCCGTAGGGCGGACGGAACAGCTCAACGTCCTTGCCCGTGACGTTTTTAATCGCCTCGGACGAGGTCTTAAGCTCCAGCCTTATTTCCTCCGCGTTCTGTTTGGACATATAGGAATGCGTTGCCGAGTGCGTGCCTATTTCGTGCCCCGCCTCGTCGATTTTCTTGACGTATTCGGGATACTTTTCCGACCAGAACTCCACCATAAACCAGGTTGCCTTTACCTCGCCTACGCGCAGGTTATTTAAAATCTGGTCGGTGTAGTCCGTGCCCCACGCACAGTCGAAGGAAATGGAAATAAGCTTATCGTCCCTTTCCACCGAATATATGGGCAGAAGCCTTGGGGTATTGCCGTACCAGACGGCGTAAGCGCCCGAAAAGTACGCGCCGAGGGAAAGCGCCGTTATTGCAACAGCCGTCAAAACGCACGCAATCAAGCTTTTGAATTTAACTATCAACGTCAAACTGCTCACCTATTTTAGCAAAATCATAATCTATAAATTTTTGTGATTTTGTCTTATTTTGTCTAGTTCACACGAAAGCGGCTTTTGCAAAATTTTTCCGCCTTGTCCGCGCCCTGTGATATAAATTATTTTTGTCCCTGCGCGTTTATGACTTTTTTTGCGCACGCAAAAAAAGCGCGGGCGCAATTTTCATTGCGCCCGCGCTATTTATATTGATT
>JAIDIR010000019.1 GCA_029052615.1 Clostridia bacterium
TACTCGGAGTTATAAAATGAATTACGATTTAAGCGGAAAATGTCTTATCGAAATCACGGGCGAAGCGTGCGACGCGTGCCTTGCCGTTCTGCCCAACTGTGCGGCGGTTGCTCAAAAATTCGCCCTTAAATTCGTAAAGATAAGCGTGGACGACTGTCCCGAAGCGGTGCAAAAATTTTCAATCGACCGCATACCGTCGATAGTCATCGCCGAGGACGGCAAAATTATAGCAAAATGCTCGGGCTACCAGCCGCTTGAAATTTTAGAGCTGTGGGTGGAAGCCAAACTTGGAATATAATTACGTAAGGAGAAATGTTTGATGTTGTTTAAGCAATGGGAAGGTTTTACCGCAGGTAAATGGAGCGACGACGAAGTCAACGTAAGGGACTTTATACAGCACAACTATAAGCCGTACGAAGGCGACGGCGCATTCCTTGAAGGCGCAACCGAAGCGACCAAAAAGCTCTGGCAGGAGGTTCTGGACCTTTCCGCAAAGGAGAGGGAAGCGGGCGGCGTGCTCAAAGCGGATACCAAAGTCGTTTCCACGCTCACCAGCCACCCTGCGGGCTATATCGACAAGAAGCTTGAAAAAATCGTCGGTTTGCAGACGGACGAGCCTTTCAAGCGCTCTTTGCAGCCCTTCGGCGGCATCAAGATGAGCGAGCAGGCTCTCAATATGTACGGTTACGAGCTTGACCCGCAGATTAAATATATCTTCACGCACTACCGCAAGACGCACAACGACGGCGTTTACGACGCGTACACGCCCGAAATGCGCCGCGCGCGCACCGCGCACATTCTCACCGGCTTGCCCGACACCTACGGAAGGGGCAGAATTGTCGGCGACTACCGCAGAGTCGCGCTGTACGGCGTGGACTATCTTATAGAGCACAAGAAGCGCGACAAGGACCTTATGGACGGCGATATGACGCCCGACAAGGTGCGCGATAGGGAGGAGCTTTCCGAACAGATTAAGGCGCTTACCGCGTTAAAGGAAATGGCGGCGCTGTACGGAATGGATATTTCCCAGCCCGCAAGCAACGCGCAGGAAGCCATTCAGTGGCTGTATTTCGGCTATCTTGCCGCCGTCAAGGACCAGAACGGCGCGGCAATGTCCATAGGCAGAAACTCGACCTTCCTCGATATCTATATCGAGCGCGACCTTGCTAACGGCACTTTGACCGAGCGCGAGGCGCAGGAGCTTATCGACCATTTCGTAATGAAGCTGCGCATCGTAAAGTTTATGCGCATAAAGGACTATAACGAGCTGTTTTCGGGCGACCCCACCTGGGTAACCGAATCAATCGGCGGTATGGGCGTGGACGGCAGAACGCTGGTCACAAAGTCGTCGTTCAGAATTCTGCACACGCTTTCCAACCTCGGTCCCGCACCCGAACCCAACCTCACCGTTTTATGGTCGCGCAACCTGCCCGCAGGCTTCAAAAAGTTCTGCGCGGAAACGTCCATTGCGACGTCGGCAATCCAGTACGAAAGCGACGATTTAATGCGCCCCGAAATGGGCGACGACTATTGCATAGCGTGCTGCGTAAGTTGTATGCGCGTGGGCAAGGATATGCAGTTCTTCGGCGCAAGGGCTAACCTTGCAAAGTGCCTTCTGTACGCCATCAACGGCGGCAAGGACGAGGTAACTCTCGACAAAAAGACGGGCAAGCACCTGCAGGTATCGCCCATGTATTCGCCCGTGCTCGGCGACGGTCCTTTGAACTTCGAAGAGGTCAAATGCAAGTATGAACAGATGATGGACTGGCTTGCGGGCTTGTACGTCAACACCTTAAACCTCATTCACTATATGCACGACAAATATTCCCACGAGGCGCTTGAAATGGCGCTGCACGACACGCAGG
>JAIDIR010000190.1 GCA_029052615.1 Clostridia bacterium
ACCCTATTGCGCAAAAATATACAAGCGTTTTGACGGCAAAATAAGTGACGGTATCAAAAAAAGCGTTAAAGCTTAAGCCGCAGCGTTGCAATATTGCGCCTTTTTTGGAAAAAATTTCTTATAAAAAGCCAAAAAAATTCTTTAATTATATTTACATTTGCGTAAATTTGGTGTAAACTAAATGTCGAGTACGTATCTTATATATGGTAATTGGTGCGCACATATACCGCAATTAAGCGTTTTGCGAAGGAGTTAAAAATGAGTGATACCAGAAGCGGAAGGGAAATGACAAAGGCTGACGTCATAATTACTAAGCTGGACCAGATTAACAGAAAAATCGGTTCGCTGGAAGCCCGTATCGCGGCTCAGAAGAAGGATAAGGACGCGGCTACGTCAACCGCAGCGCCCGTACTCGATACGGACGTCATCAAAAAGCTTGCGGACGAGCACGAGCAGCTCAAGCTTGAAATTTCCTGCGTTTCGATGCAGATCGAGGGTCTGTACACCACCCTTTCCAAGCTGATTAACAAGCTGCCCGAACAGATTGCGGCTCAGATGCCCGAACCCGTCGTCGCTTCTTCGGGCGACGGCGAAACGCCCGCGCCCGTCGTCACCCAGGTCGTCAACAATCCCGTCGACTTCGACGTGGACGACCTTGCTTCGCGCGTTGCGGCAAAGATTATCATTCCCGACAACGGTATGGAGGACTTCGACGCGCAGGCGATTGCCGATAAACTCAACGCGCTTGCGGCGGCACCCGCTCCCGCGGCGGCAGGCTCTCCCGTCAATATCGATTACGACGAGCTGGGCTATGCGGTTGCCAAGAGAATGTACATTCCCCAGGCGGTTACCGAGGAAATCGATTACGATAAACTTGCAAAGGAAGTTACGGGCAAGATGCCCGCTGTCAATATAAATTACGAAGAGCTGGGCTATGCGGTAGCAAAGAGAATGTTTATCCCCCAGGCGGTTGCCGAGGAATTCGATTACGACGTTCTTGCGGACAGGATAGCGCAGAAGATGCCTTCGCCCACGTTCAACATTGCGGCGGCGGAAACGGCTGTTGCGGCGGTTGAGCCCGAGCCCGTTGCCGTTCAGGCGGAAATCGATTACGATTTGCTTGCGGCTAAGGTTGCCGAGGCGGTTTCCGTTCAGGAACCCGTGTCCGCAGATTATATTGCGGCGCGCGTTGCAGAGCAGATTATTATACCCCAGACGGTTAGCAGTGCGGAGCCCGCAGACCTGGATATGGAGGAGCTTTCCAGAAAGGTTGCGGACAAGATTGTAATTCCTACCTATCACGCAGAGCCTGCGGTGAACGAGGAAAAGCTTGCACAGGCGGTTGCGGAGCGACTGAGAGAGGATACGACCGAGGCGACCCCCGCCGCAGTCGAAGCCAATCTCGACGAGGAGGCACTTGCCGAAGGTATTGCGGCTCGACTCAACTTCTCGCTTTCCGACGAGCTTATCGCCGACGCGGTCGTCAAGAATTTGGCGGGCGCTATCGATTCGGACGAAATTGCCGACTGCGTTGCCAAGCGCGTTGGCTCTATCTCGCCCGAGCAGTTTGAAATTACCGTCGACGACGACGGATGCGATTCGCTTGCCAAGGCTGTTGAAAGCAAGCTCGACTACGACGTCATTGCCGCAGCCGTGGCTGAAAAGCTCAACCCCGCGTTTATGTCTTCCGGTTCGGGAGAGGAAATCGATACCGACGAGCTTGCAAGAGCTATTTCCGAAAAGCTTTCGGTCAACGCCGACATCAACGAAGATCTGCTTGCGGACAAGGCGGCGGCAGTGCTTTCCAACTATATGCCCGAAATCGACAGCGCGGATATTGCGGATAAGGTAATAGCCGGCATAATTCCCGCTCTGCCCTCGACGCCCGTCATCGACAGCGAAGGCATTGCTAATGCGGTCAGCGAAAAGCTGGTTATCGATAACGAAGGAATTGCCGATTCGGTTTCCGAGCGTATCGTGGAGAGCCAGGAAAACAACGATTACGATATAGTTATCGACGAGGAAGGTCTCAACCGCATAACCGAGAGCATCTCCGAGGAGATCACCAAGGAGAACGACGAGCGTTACGCCAAGCTCGAAGAGGAGTACGGCAAGCGCTTGGATAAGTTCGACGGCGACGTTGAAGAGATCAAGGAAGAATACGGCAAGCGCTTCGACAAGATTGACGAGGACGTTGCGGAAATCAAGGAAATGCTCTTAAGCGGCATAGTGGTTGCTTCGGGCGTTGCCGAAAGCGCAGCGGCGGAAGCGGTTGAAGAAATCGAAGAAGAAGAGGAAGAGGTCGTCGAGGAAGAGCTGGTGACCGTAAGCGACATCGTCGGCGAGGAAGAACCCGAAGAGGAAGTCGTTGAGGAAGAGCCGGAAGAAGTCGTTGAAGAAGTAGTCGAAGAGCCCGTTGAGGAAGTGGTCGAGGAAGAAGAGGCTGCCGAAGAGGTTGAAGAAGAAGCCGAGGAGGAAGCCGACGCAATAGAGGAATTGGTCGAAGAAATCGACGAAAACCTCACCGACGACGAGATTATGCCCGACGGTATGGAAGGCGGCTTCGGCGGTATAGACTTCGCAAACATGATGAAGTACAACCGTTCGTTCATCGCGAGAATTATTCAGGGAACGGACGACCAGAAGGCTTATTACGGTCAGGTAAAGACGGCGCTGCTTTCCTATAAGAAAGTAAACTCCAACGTTGCCTGGGCTGCCGAGCGTTTCAATAAGGGCAGAGAGACCATTGCAAGATTTAAAATCCGCGGCAAGACGCTGTGCCTGTATCTTGCACTTGACCCCGACGAATACGCGACCTCGGTTTACCACCACGCCGACGTTTCGGACAACAAGTCCATGCGCGGCACGCCTATGATGGTCAAAATCAAGAGCGCGCTGGGCGTTAAGAAGGCTATAAGGCTTATCGACGAAATGCTTGCAAAGCGCAACGGCGAAAAGCACGTAATTGCGGAGCGCGATTACGCGGCGATGTATCCTTACGAAACTATTGAAGAGCTTATCGAAGACGGACTTGTTAAGGACGTTCGTAAATCTTAACCGTCTTTTAGCAGACAATTTTATCACACAAAAGATTAAAGAAGGGGGTTGGCAATCAAGACCCCCTTTTGAATTAACGCAAAGCTTTTTTGCTGTTGCGCCGAACCCATTCAAGGAAAATTTTTAATGGAAAGAGAAAACGTAGAAAAGCGCGTGGGCAAAAAGCCGCGCGATAAAAACGCCGCGGCGGAAAATACCCGTCAGCGCAGACAAAAGCCGCAGGCAAAGCCCTTTAAGGAACAGGGCGCAAAGCCGGACGGCAAAAAGAAGAAAAATCATTTAAAGCGCGACGAAAATCAGATTGAGCGGCAGCCCAAGCCCGAGCGCAGACCCAAAAACCAAAAGCCGCGCAAGGAGGGTAAGTCGCCCAAAAACGCGGTAAGAATAGTATTCTTGGGCGGCGTGGGCGAGATAGGCAAAAATATGACCGCGCTGGAATGCGGCGACGATATTATAATAATCGACGCGGGCATAATTTTCCCCACCGAGGAAAACCCCGGCATCGATCTGGTCGCGCCCGACATTACTTACCTCGTAGAGAACAGAAAGAAGCTGCGCGCACTGTTTTTAACCCACGGTCACGAGGACCACATAGGCGGCGTGCCCTACCTTTTAAAGGAAGTGAACGTGCCCGTAGTGGCAACCAAGCTTACGCTTGCGCTGGTCGACAACAAGCTCAGGGAACACCGCTTGAACGACGTCAAGGAAAGGGTAATCGCGCCGGGAGAAAGCTATCAGGCGGGGTGCTTTAAGGTCGATTTTATCAACGTCAACCACTCCATTGCGGGTGCGGTTGCGCTGTGCATACACACGCCGCAGGGCGTAATTTTCCACAGCGGCGACTACAAAATAGACCTGACCCCCGTTGCGGGCGAGCCGATAGATTTAAAGTCTATCGCCGACATAGGCGGCAGGGGCGTTTTGCTGTATATGGGCGAGAGCACCAATATCGAGCGCCCGGGCTTTACCATGAGCGAAACGGTGGTCGGGCAGACGCTGGACAGGCTGTTTGACGAAAATTCAACGCGACGCATAATAATTGCAACCTTCGCTTCCAACGTGCACAGGCTGCAGCAGATTATAGATTTAGCGGTAAAGTACAAGAGGAAGGTCGCGCTCAACGGCAGAAGTATGCTCAACGTCGTGGAGGCGGCTGAAAAGATAGGCGAAATGTCCTTCCCCGACGGGGTCTTAATCGATATTTCCAAGACCAAAAACTTGCGCGACGACGAGATTATTATAGTCTGTACGGGCAGTCAGGGCGAGCCTATGAGCGCGCTTACGCGCATGTCCAACGGCGAAAACCCCGCAATTACCGTGGGTGCAAACGACACCATAATTATTTCCGCTTCACCCATCCCCGGCAACGAAAGGGGCATTTACGGAGTTATAAACAAGCTCTATCATCTGGGCGCGGACGTCGTTTACGAAAGTCTGGAAAACATTCACGTTTCGGGGCACGCGTGCAGGGAGGAGCATAAAATTATGCACACCCTTTTAAAGCCCAAATTTTTCGTGCCCGTGCACGGCGAATACAGGCACCTAAAAAAGCACTCGCAGCTTGCGCAGAGTCTGGGCATGGAAGAGCGCGATATTTTCCTTGCCGACATTGGCAACTGTCTGGAAGTGACAAGCAAGTATATCAAGAGGCTTGCGGACGTGCCTGCCGGCTCCCGCCTTATCGACGGCGAGGGCATAGAGGACGAGAAGGCTTCCGTGGTTATGCAGGACAGGCGCCAGCTTGCCGCCGAGGGATTGTTTATCGTTTCGGTTGCCGTTTCGGGCGGCGAGGTGATAGGCGAACCGGCAATCAATTCGCGCGGCTTCGTGTTCGATTTCCACCACGACTACAACAGGGAGATGCGCGAGGTCATTAACCGCGCCATTTCGGGCTACGATTTGTCGACTGGCACGGTGGACGAGCTGAAGCGAATTATCAAAAAATCGCTCCGCAATTATTTGCAGAAGAAAACAAAACAGTCCCCGATGGTAGTGCCTGTGGTGGTTGAATTGTAACGCATATGAACGAAAACACATTTACTTACGCGCATAACGATACCAGCACGCCCGAGAGGGAGAGCAGGACGATAAGCTTAAACAAGTTCAAGTTTTCCGATTTGGTGCGTGAAATACGGCGCAATGCGTTCGGGCGGGGCATTCCCGTATCGTCCGATGAAACGCTTGCATATCTTTGCACCTGCGCACTTATGGCAAAGCCGCAAAGCATTCTGGAAATCGGCACGGCGGTTGGCGTTTCGGGCATATGTATGCTGGAGCAATGCACCGCGGCGCATCTGACGACAATCGAGTTTAATCCCGATTTTGCGACGGAGGCGGAGAACAATTTCGCCAAAGCGCATATGAGTGACAGGGCAACCGTTGTGCGCGGCGACGCGGCGGAGGTGCTGCCTGCGCTTGAAGGGCAATACGATTTTATTTTTCTGGACGGACCCAAGGTTCAGTACGTAAAATACTTGCCGCAATTGAAGCGGCTTTTGAAAAAAAGCGGCACGCTTTTTGCCGACGACGTGCTATTGTACGGCTGGGTGAACGGCGAGCGCGAAACGCCCAAAAAGCGCAAAATGCTGGTCGAGCATATACGCGAATATATTACCGCCGTGACGAACGACGACGAATTATATACTATCATTGTAGATATTGGAAACGGCGTAGCACTCAGCGAGAAGAAATAAAGGTGAACAAATGAAGGTTGAATTGCTTGCGCCTGCGGGCGGTTTTTCAAAACTTAAAACGGCGTTTTACTTCGGGGCGGACGCGGCTTACATTGGCGGTAAGGCGTTTTCGTTGCGCTCGTTTGCAGATAATTTCGACGCGGACGAACTCAAAAACGCGGTAAGCCTTGCGCACTCTCTCGGCAAAAAGGTGTACGTAACCGCAAATATATTTGCGCGCAACGCAGATTTCGGCGCGCTGGAAGATTATTTTAAGTACATATACAGCGTGGGCGTGGACGCGGCTATCATATCGGACAGCGGCGTGTTCTACGCGGCAAAAAAGGCGGCGCCCGAGCTTGCCGTGCATATTTCCACGCAGGCGAACTTAACCAATAAATACGCCGTGAAATTCTGGAAGGAGCAGGGCGCGGCGCGTGCGATTCTGGCGCGCGAGCTCTCGCTTAACGAAATAAAAGAAATTCACGAGTTCGTGCCCGATATCGAGCTGGAAGCGTTCGTGCACGGCGCGATGTGCATTTCCTATTCGGGCAGGTGCCTTTTATCCGACTACCTGTCGGGCAGATCTTCCAACCGCGGCGAATGCGTGCAGGCGTGCAGGTGGAACTACACGGTCAAAAAGCACGACCTTGGCGCGGAGAGCGGCGAGCTTGCGCTGGAAGAGGACGAGCGCGGCACCTACATTTTCAACAGCAAGGACTTGAATATGTCCGCGCACCTGAAAGAGATGGCGGAGGCGGGCGTCTGCTCCTTTAAAATCGAGGGGCGAATGAAGAGCGAATATTACCTTGCAACCGTAATTAACGCCTACCGCAGGTGTCTGGACGGCGGCTATAACGAAGTTATCGAGCGCGAGCTTACGACAGCCGCGCACCGCGACTACACCACCGCATATATGCTGGGCGAAAACCGCGCGACGGTTAACTATTCGGACAGTCAGGCGAAGGGCGACTGCGACTATATTGCCAACGTGCTTGCGGGCGGCAACGGAGTTGCAACCGTGGAAATGCGCGGGCGGTTTAAGGTCGGCGATACTCTGGAAGTGCTTTCGCCTTCGGATAATTTCGGAAAGGCGTTCAAGGTAGAGCGCGCAAAAAACGGCGCGGGAGAGGATACGGACGATTGCAAACTCGTGCAGGAGCACTATACGATAAACTGCCCCTACGACCTTTCTGCGGGCGACATACTGAGGCGCAGGAAATAACTATGGATTACAAAGTAAGAAGCATTTACGGGAAAATCAATAATAAAAGTGCGGCGGTGCGGGTGCCCGGTTCTAAGAGCATTACGGCGCGCGCGTTGCTTATTGCCGCGCTGGCGGAGGGCGAAAGTACGCTTTACGGCGCGCAGCTTTCGGACGACTGCGCAACCTTTTTAAACGCGGTAAAGGCGCTGGGCATAGGCGTGAGCGTTGATGGCACGACTGTTAAAGTGCGCGGCTGCGGCGGCAAGCTTCCCGTTACGAGCGGCGAGGTTTACGTGGGTAGCGCGGGCACGGCGGCAAGGTTTATAACCGCTATGCTTGCCTTTTGCGAGGGGGAGTTTAAGCTGACCTCTTCCGAACAGATGCAAAAGCGCCCCCAGGCGGCGCTTATCGGCGCGCTTAAAAGTGTGGGCGCACAGTTTGAATTCCACGGCGAAGAGAATTGCTTTCCGTTTACGATTCGCGGAACGCGCTCGCCAGAGGACTGCGTGCGCGTGGACGTTACCAAGAGCAGTCAGTTTTTGTCCGCTTTATTGATGGCGGGCGTGCTTGCGGACAAGCCCTTTAAAATCGCCGTCGAGGGCAACCACGGAATGGACTACGTCAATATGACCATTGATATGATGTGGTCGTTCGGCGTGACCGTTGAGGAAGATAACGGCACGTATACCGTAAGCGGCGGCTATTCGGCTAAAAAGTACGATATCGAGCCGGACGTTTCGGCGGCTTGTTATTTCTATGCGGCGAATAAAATTCTGGGCACGGATATAAAGGTTTCGGGCATTATGCCGCACACCGTGCAGGGCGATATCAAGTTTATCAACCTTATCAAAAATTTCGACGGCGGCATGGTGGATATGTCGGCTTTTTCCGACCAGGCGCTTACGCTTGCGGCAATCGCACCCTTCCTTTCAAGCCCTACGGAAATTACGGGCGTTGCGCATATCCGCGGACAGGAGTGCGACAGAATTTCGGCAATCGTGAGCAACCTTACCGCTATGGGCGTGACCTGCGAGGAGTGGGAGGACGGCGTTAAAATTTATCCCTGCAAGGACGTGCACGGCGCGGAGATTGAAACCTTCGGCGACCACCGCGTTGCAATGGCGTTTGCCGTTGCGGGCTTGCGCGTCGACGGAATTATAATCAAAAACGCCGAGG
>JAIDIR010000191.1 GCA_029052615.1 Clostridia bacterium
CCGTTGCTCTTTACAGCTTATAAGTCTTTCTTTTCGTCCTCGATTATTCCCATATCGGTCACGGGGTCGGCGGGCTTATAAAAGCCGCCAACGTCGAACACCCTGCCGTCGTCAACGGGCATGGGCGCAACGATATTGCGCACTATAGTCCTGCCCGCAGGCGCCTGCGCCTGAGGCGCGTTCTGAACCGGTTTTTTGGTGGTGTCAATCTTGGTGGTCGTCACGGTGGTCATAACCGCGTCGGGAGGATATACCGCGTTTGCCGTCGCCGTGGAAGAACCGCCGTCAGTCAGCTGAGCGGGCTGTGCGGGAGGCGCCGTAACCACGGGCTGGGCGGCAGCCGAGGCAAGCACGTTTTTAAGCGCGCGCGTCATAATCTCGGTCATTGCGTCAACGTTTATTCCCGAAATATGCTCGCTGCCCATGCGCGTTTCCATATTGGCAACCTGCGCTTCCAGCCTGGACTTTTCCGCCTGCTCCTTAGCCGCCTCCCGGGCTTTAAGCTCCGCAAGCTCCCGCGCCGCGCTCTGCTCTGCACGAATAGCCGCAAGCTCCTTGGCAGCGCTCTGTTCGGCTTTTATTGCCGCCAACTCAGCCTGGATAAGAGCGAACTGCGAGCCGTCCATAGAGCCGCCGCCCATGGGCGCAGATTGCGCGTTTTGGGGCATTGACTGCGGCATATACTGCGGTTGAGGCATAGGCTGAGGGATATACTGGGGTATAGGCGCCTGCTGTTGCTGCATACGCGCCATACGCTCCTCACGCTCTTCGCGGCGGCGCTGTTCTTCGCGCTCTCTGCGTTCCTCTTCCTTGCGCTCGCGTTCTTCCTTTTCTTCCAGCCTGCGCTGCTCGGCAAGCTCTTCCTTCTTGCGCTTTTTCTTCTTGGCGCTCACGATTATGCAGATAAGTATTATGAGGAACAACAACGCCACAGCCGCAATTATCAGCCACAACATGTTTGCTTTTGCGAAGCTTGCAACGCTTCCGAAGAACGCCGCCGCGGCACTCTGGGGCACCGTGTAGTCCTTCCTTGCGGAAACGCTCTTTATGTCGTCCGTGCCGTCCGCAAACTCGAAGTTCGCAGCGTCCTCACCCGTCAAATACGCTTCGACTATGTACTTATCGCCGCCCTTTAATACTGGTTCTTCTATAAGATTGCCGTTGGTGTCGTAATATCTGTAACCTATCGTAACGTCCAACGCATTTGCGGTTATCATATCCTTGTACGCCGCCAGCGCGTTAAGGCTTACGCCCTCCTTGCTCTTCAAATTCCAGCCGTCCGTTGACAACACAATCTTGCTAATAGTCCAGTCCAAAGTTGCGGTAAGTTCGGGATTGTTTATGCTGATTTCGTTAGCAAACAACGCCTTTGCAAGCAGCTTGTTCATAGGCTCAACTTTTGCAGGCTCCACCCACATAT
Source organism: Clostridia bacterium (assembly GCA_029052615.1). Taxonomy (GTDB): domain Bacteria; phylum Bacillota; class Clostridia; order Christensenellales; family Borkfalkiaceae; genus Coproplasma. The sequence continues at coordinate 1,421 of JAIDIR010000191.1, forward strand.
AGTTGGCACTGTTCAGCTTGAAGGTAACTGTATATGTGCCTGCGTTTTTGTTGGTGTAACCGCTCAGCATACTCATAACGTTTGCATTATAGTTGTCGTCCAGATAATCAACAATATTGATATAATCGCCCTTGTAAACGATGTCCTTCGTGACTTGCGGAACGACTATTTTTCTGACCAACACTTCAAAGTCGAATATACTCTTAGTCAGAACGTAGGAAGCTTCGTTGCCCGCTTTCAGATTTACGGTCACGGCATACTTGCCCACGCTAAGCCCGTTTACAAACGCAACCAGTTCGGGGGCGTTTCCGTCAAAGGTTTTGCCTTCGACCGTGACTTCAACGCGCGCCCTTTCGTCCTTATCGCCCCTTACAACGCTGAGTGCAAAATCAACCAAACCATACTCCGCGCCGCTGCCCGTAACCGCAACCGTAAGCGCCGTCTTGGGCGCACCCGTAGTAAAGTTGCGGCTGGTCGAATTGATATTGACTTCGGTTACTCCGTCCTTTATCTGCACGCGCACCGTACCACTGACCGGCGTTGTATCAGACCAGTTTTCAGCTATGTATGCTTTAAGCTCTTCAAGCGTGTAGTCCGTGCCATTTACGGTGTAAACGTAGTCGTAATACTTCGAATAATCTTGACCGTCGTCAAACTTAACCGCGGGGAATTCAAACGCATTGTCGCCCACTTCCACCGCCTGCGTGCCGTTCCAGTTATAAGTCAACGCACGCGCCGTAATCTCCCAGTTGTAAGGCATTGCTACGTAACCGCTTTCATCCGCAGTCGTGTAGTTGCTATTGTTAATTGTCAACTCTACGTTAGTAGTCTTTTCACCCTGCTCCGTGGGGTCGCTGAGCGCCGTATAGTTTACGGTGTAATCGCCCTTGTCAATATCAAGTCCTAACCCCTTCATATACTCGGGTGAAATGCGTACGGTTATAGGGTCGCCGGTGTACGAGGGCTTATTCGTCGCCGTAATTTTATTCCAGGTAGTTCCGCCGTCATTACTGTACTCCCACTCCGCTTTCGAGAAGTCAAGCTTCTTGGGAACGATTTTAATCGTAAGCGTGAAAGGTCCGTCCTCACAGGTGTATTCACCGCCGCTCTTTGCTTTGATTGCGAAAGTCGCGGTATAATCACCCACGTTTACGGCGTTTATAAACGTGCCAGTCAAATCGCCGTCCTGTTCAAGATACGCCGCGTCAGAAGCACTGCTGAAATTTACGCTGACATTAGTCAGATTCAACGGCTTTCCCGTGTACTCCATTTCGTAAACGGCTTTACCGTCGTCGTAATCGTCAGTGACGAAAGGCTTACCGTCGATAGTCCACTTAATATCGTTGCTACCCAAGCTGAGCCCCTGCGCCGTAATTTCAAAGCTGTGCGTAACGCTACCCGAATAATTTTCGCCGTCCGCTATCTTTACAGTCAACACATAGTTGCCCTTGGCATAACCCGTGCCTATGGTAACTGTGCAAGTCTTGCCATTGACAACCATATCACTTGCCTTGACCGTTTGCGGTTCGCCGTCGTTTAACACGTAACTGACTTCAAATTTAAGACTGTCCCCGTCGTAAAGCGTAGAGGGCACGTCGAAGGTCAAGTCGGTTTTCGTTTTCCTTTGCCATTCGGTTGCATTTGCGCTGTCCGAACTTACCGTTACGGGCTTCGGCGTAATTTCCACCTCGGGCTCCGTGCCCGAAAACGCATACAGGGAATTATTTTTAAGCGTAAACACGGGCTTGTATTGTCCTGCGTTTTTCACCTTTAAAGTCGTGCCGTCAAAGCTTATTGCACCCGTAGGCGCAGCGCAGGTCATAAGGTCGGGGTCGTACCCTTCAAAGGTGAACTCCTGCTCTTCGCCGTTATACTCTTCACTCGCACTGCTGCTTGCGCTAAGCTTGGGGTAAGCAACCGCTATTTTATTAAGTTCGAACTGACTGCCCGCGTTTGAAACAGAATAGTTACAGCTTTCCGCATTTTCCAGGAATGCGTGCGCATACCACGTGCCCGCGCTGTTCGGGCTCGTATAAGTTGCACTACCGGCATTACCGTTTTTGGAATATTTTGTGATTAGCTTAGGATATTTATCACCACTGTCGCGCGTATAAATTTCATTCGTATCTTTGAACTTGGCAACCTTTACTCCGCCTTTATCCTCAAACTCAACTTCAAGTTCCTTTTTATTTACCTTGAACGTAAAAGTTCTCGTATCCGAAGTATTTGTTGCAATGTCCGACCAAGCGTAATATTTCGAAAGAAGTTTAACCGAGATTGTACGCTCACCTGCTTCGGTAACTTTGCCGTCCATCTCGATTATGCTGGGGTCGGTGTACAGCGTGGAGTCGTACCAGGTAGGTATTTTGTCCGCAGGAAGGTCGTCCAGAGTATGTTCTTCGCCGTTGTACATGAATTCAACAGTTCCGCTCGGCGCTGCTATTCTTTTAAGGTTTAACGTAAAACTTAGAGTCTTTGTACCGGTTCCGCCACCCATCCATGTAACATCACTATCAATCAAATCAAAATTTACCGTATAAGTTCCGGCACAGTTGGGTTTAAAAATGCCTGAGCTATCTATATCAGCAGTTGAAACGCTTATAGGCTTGTTATAAAAATCTATTCCGCTTACCGAACTTATATTTACGTAATCTTTGGCGTAATACATAGGAAAGCTTATCGGCGAACCGACATATGTATCAGTAGATTTTTCTGCACTGGGTACGGAAACTTGATTTACCTCCGCAGACAAAGCCAAAGTGGTTTCCATATGATGCTGATACGTACTCGAGGTTTCACTTTTACCCTCAAACTTATAAGTCCCATCCAATGTTACATCCGCAACGGATCCAGAAGTGTTGTTAACAATAACGTCATTTTTTGTATATTCCTTTGTTACAGGAATATGCACACTCGTAGAGACCTGAGGTGTTACTGCCTGAGCAACATTAGTACCGTTACAATATAAAGTTGCACATGCTCCCACTAATCCTTCCATATAATCGCTACTGTTGTAGCCTCTCAATGCGGATAAATTGAATAATAATTTAATTTTGTAGGTTGTTTTAGCAGGGACGTTTTTAACTTTGATTTGAAATGATACGCTACCTGTATTTGCGGGATGGGCCCACGCGACTTCGCCAATGCTTATATTGGTGCCGTTGACATTTGCCATCAACGTCGAAGGAATTGACCTTGATGTTTCCACAATTTCTAACGTAGGCGCGGTTGCTGCCTCTGCGGTTACCTTATTATCCTTATTTAAAAATGAAAAAACTGCGCCGCACAATAGTGCAACACAGAATAAGGGCGTGAGTATATAAAGCAACGCGCGCTTTACGCCTTGCTTATTTCTTAAAA
>JAIDIR010000192.1 GCA_029052615.1 Clostridia bacterium
AACGAGATTCATGAGCCTCTCGTGGGCTCGGAGATGTGTATAACACACAGGGTTGATGTCGCGGGGGAACATTGCCGCGTTGCGCACATTCTTAAAGCCGAGAAGGTGCATAGTCAGCCTTTCAAGTCCCAGCCCCAGTCCGCCGTGAGGGGGCGCGCCGTACTTGTGAAGCATTAAATAGGTTTCGAACTCCTCGGGGTTCATACCAAGCTTTTTCATCTTTTCGACCTGCTGCGTATAGTCGTGAATTCTCTGACCGCCGGACGTAATCTCGATACCCCTGAAAAGAAGGTCGAACGACAGCGTGACTTCGGGGTCCTCCGGGTCGTCCATCGTGTAGAAGGGGCGCTTTTTGGAAAGATAGTGTGTGACGAAAAGGAAGTCCGAATTGAACTGTTGCTTTGCCCACTTGCCGAGGAAAGCTTCCTCCTCCGGCTCGAAGTCCTTCATATCCGTGATGTTTTTAAGCTTCTTGACGCACATTTCCTTTGCGTCCTTAAAGCGGATGCATGGTATGGACGTTATTTCGGGCACTTCCACCTTCAACAGCTCGATTTCGGGCGCGTACTCCTTCTTTAACAGCTCCATAATGTATTTGAGCACGCCCGTTTCCATATTCATTATGTCGGTGAAGCTTTCAATAAAGCCCATTTCAAAGTCCATGGAAATGTACTCGTTGAGGTGGCGCGACGTGTCGTGGTGCTCCGCCCTGAACACGGGCGCGATTTCAAACACCCTTTCGTAGACGGGAACGAGCGCCTGCTTATACAGCTGGGGGCTCTGCGCAAGGAAAACCTGCTTGCCGAAATAATCCAGCTTGAACACGTTTGTGCCGCCCTCCGCGCCCGCAAAGTTGATTTTGGGCGAGTGAATTTCAGTGAAGCCCTGCTGCGATAAATATTCGCGGAAACCGCGCTGAACACCTTCCTGAATTTTGAAGATTGCGCGCTCCTTGGGGTTGCGCAGGGTCACGGGGCGGTAATCGAGGTTTACGCTTAAATCGCAGTTGACCTGCTTTTTGGAAATGACCACGGGCGGTATTGCCGCGGGGGTCGACAGAATATCGATGGAATGAATCTGTAATTCGTATCTTTCGCTGCCGTCGCGCGTTTCACTCTTTACCACCTTTCCAGAAAGCTTAACCGCGCACTGCTCGACAAGCTTTTCGTCAAGACGGTAGTCGGAGAATTCGGGGGAATAAACGCACTGTATAAGCTCCCTTGCCGTTCTTATGATGATGAACGCAAAGTCCGACATATCCCTTATGTTGTGAACCGCGCCCTTGATGGTGACCACTTCGCCGACGTGGTTTTTGAATTCGCCGTAAGGCGTAACGCTGCAGGGCAGTTCGCCCGTCATATTTTCCATATATTTACCTCTGTAATTTTTTGTTCGTTATTTGCTTTTTGTATAGCGGTATGCTATAATTTTTACGATAAGTCTGCTGTGTGCGTGATGTGGGAAATTCGTAATCCACAATATTTATACGGGAGCGGGCCGTTCGCAAAAATAGGCAAGGTCTGTAAACTTTTACGGAAAGTCCGAATATTTTTTGCTTCGCCGCACCCACCTGCGAGAAGCGGGTTAATACTTTTTCACACACGGCATAAGCGGATTTATTTTATCTGATAAAGTTGGTTTTTACCTTTTCGATGAGCACGGGTTTTTCCAGATCCGTGCCTTTTGCGTTTTCAAGAATTTTCAACAGCCAAACCATGTTTGAGGCGATTGCGCGCATAACCGTTGCGCCCTCCAAATCCTGCTGCGTATCCTTTGCGTTGGCGCCGAACACCATATTCCAATAGGTTGAAGGCACCTGAAGCATGCTGTTGATTTGTATGTATTTGTTGAGGACGTCGTAGGATGCCGTGGTACCCGCCCTGCGCGCCGCCACTACGCTTGCCGCGGGCTTGAATTTCATATGCTTGCCGTATGCGTAGAACAGCCTGTCCAGAAGCGCGACGACCGCGCCGGAGGGCGATGCGTAATGCACGGGGGCGGCGAAAATATAGCCGTCCGCCTGCTTTACTTTTTCGCCGATGGCGTTTACGGGGTCGTCGTCAAAGACGCACTTACCCAGCTTCTGACAGCCCATACAGCCCGTGCAGGAGTGCACGGCCGCCGTGCCCAGACAGAAAATTTCGCTTTCCACGCCTTGCGCTTTAAGCTCTTCCGCAATTATTTTAAGCGCCGCAGCGGTCGTCCCGTTTTCGTGCGTGCTGCCGTTAATCATTAAAACTTTCATAATAATTAAACCTCATATCCTCTGATTAGAAGCGAGCAAGACAAGGAGCGCGAGGAAAACCCGAGGGAGTTTACACAGAGGTAAATGACCGAGAGTTGCCGCAGAGCGACACCGTATTGCGACGCTTATAAGCAGAGCGTAATTACAAAGTTTGAAGTTTTGCCTCTATAAGAGGCATATACTTCAATTTATATCCTAATTCGTTGGGGTGCGTGCAATCCCCCCTGCCCCAATCGTAACTGTCGAACGTAAACAGGTCGCGCTGTTCGGGGATGAATGTATTCATTCCGCTTTCCGAATATAAATCGACGAAGGGAACGCCCCACTTTTTGCATAGCGCTATCGCGCGTTCGCCGTACTGCCTTTGCAGACAATCGTCCCGCCTGCCCATATTGTGCGGGCGAAAAAACAGCAACTTCGCCTTGGGGAAGTAATTCAAAAACGCGAATAATACTTCCTCGAAACAGCGGCTGAACGGCTGTGTTTTTTCTACCTTAAAAATATCGAAACCGCTATATCCTTGCGAAATTTCGCCGATTGGAACGTCGGGCAGAGTGTTGCCCTCACTTATATTACAGTCGTTTGTGAAGCCGTTGAAAACGATATAGTCGGGCGACACGCCGTCCTTAACCGCCTGTTGCACCTGCTCCACCATCCAGTTATGTTCCCTGCAATAGCCTACCCTTGCGCCGCCGACGGCGTATTTGATAAGCTTTAAGCCCAAATCCTTTTGAAGAAACTCGCCCACGCCGAAGCCGTAGTTGCCCGACCCGAACGCTATGCTGTCGCCAAAAACCGCGACGCTTTTTCCGTTTAAATTCATAATAGTATTTCGTAAGTCACAATCGCGCGCAAGAGCAGGAAACGGAACGGTAACGAAGGGAGTTTACTTATCGGTAAATGACCGAGGCACCGTGAACGTTGACGAACTATTGCGTGATGAGTGTGGCTTAACTCCTATATAGTATGCGGTGGCAGTTTTCGCACTCTACCACCTTCCCCGCCGCAACCTTTTCCTTGTCGGCAATCGAAAGCTCTATGCCGCACTTGGAACATCTGTCCGCCTTGATTTCGCAGATTATGGGGAAAATGCGCTCCGAACGCTTTGCCTGGTATTTGCGCAAAACCTCGGGGTCGACGTCCTTTGCAAGCTTGTCAAGCTCCTTGGTTATCTCGTCGGTCTGCGCCTGTTTTGCCTTTTTGATATCCAGATATGCCTGACGCAGCTCGGGATACTGGTTCTGCGCGGTGATAACCTTTTTCTTTAAGCTCTGATACTCCTCGGTCGTTTCCTTTGCAAGCGCGACGAGGCTATTTATATCCGCCTTGACCGACTTGATTTTTTCGATTATCTGGGAAGCGTTGCGCTGGTAGAATGATAAATCCGCGCCCTCCTCCACGAGTTCGTCAAGATGCTCGAAGTCCTTTAAGGTTTCGGCAATTTCGCCGTACAGCTTGTTGAGCGCATCCGCACGCGCGACTATGCCCTGCGACTGAGCTTCCAGCTTGTCAAGCTTATCGGAAGCCTTTTTTAAGTAACTCTGCGTCTGAACGTATTTCTTGCGCTCCTCCGAATTGGCTATTTCCTGCTCGATTTTCAAAAGCTCCGAATCCTTTTGCTGGTACAGTAAAAGCTGTGCTATCTGTGACATAAAAATTCTCCTTTTCTCGCAAAACTCTTTCGCTGGCGCCGCGAAATAGTATTTGCGAATTTAAGGGCGTTGCCCTCTGCGCCCGATAGGTTTTAGCACTCGATTATCAGAAATCGGGCGCATTCACCTACTCAGGCGAAAGTATTCGCAAATTGGGTCGCGCTGCGCAAAAGCGTGGTTTTGCTTGCTACGTTTTTTTATTTTACGCAAAGCGTTCGTCAAAGAAATAGGACGAAGGCGTTTGCAGCTTTGTTTTTATATTCTGATAAATTTGGTTAAAGCCGTAGTTTTCCGCGCTGTAATGGGTGAGCTGGATTACGGTTATTCCGCTTTCCACAAGCTCGCAAATCTGATGGTGCTTCAAGTCGGACGAAACGAAAATATCGACCTTTTGCGCCTTGGCAAAAGCTACGGAATTATCGTCGCACCCAGCGCCGCAGAACGACGCGACCTTTTTAACCTGCCCCTGAGCGCTGCCGTGGCAGACCGCTCTTTGAGTGTTGAAATTTTGTGAAATATTTTTAAGAAATTGCTCCACGGTCACAGGCGCAACTTCGTATACTCTGCCGTAACCGCCGCCTGGAATATCGCACAGAACTTTGCAGTCGGCGCCGCCCAGTCCGCGCATCAAATAATAGTCGATACCGTGCGGTGCGGCGTCCCAGTTGAGGTGCATAGAAATTACCGATATGCCGTGCTTTAAGCAGGTTGCAAGCGCGCGCGACTGGGGAACGTTTGCAAGGTCGAAGCGCGACACGCCGCCGTATATTGCAGGGTGATGCGTGACTATCAGGTTATAGCCCAGCCTTACCGCTTCCTCTGCCGCCGCCGCTGACAAATCGAGCGAAAACAGCGCGCCGTTAACGGGCTGACCGCAGTTTATAAC
>JAIDIR010000193.1 GCA_029052615.1 Clostridia bacterium
AACGATATCAGTTATAACGCGGCGGAAGGCACTCTGACTTTCGATTATATGGAAGATTCTATCCTGTCAATCCAAGTCACGCAGTTTAACGAAAACAACAAAACAATATATACGAATACGCCTTTGACTACACTTAAAAGCTATTTTAAGGTGTCCGCAACCTATGCAAGTACCGTTGACAGCGAGGAGCCTCTAAAACCGTTGACAGCTTTCGTTGTGCAAATCGACGAAAACAACGGCAAGCTTGTGGAAGGCAGCAACAGCGTTACTATTTTCACAAGCGACTACGCAAAGTCTACGACCTATACGATTGAAAACGTACAAGAACTTGAGTATACGCAAATAATAACGTTAAATTTCTCGCAGACGACGTTTACGTATCCCGTGACGGCGGAGCAGATAAGGGACAAAATATCCTTGTTCAAGGTCAAGAGAAACGACGAACAGACGGTGGACGTCGATAAGAGCGAAGCGACGGTAGAGGGTGATTTATCTGTCGGCACCAACAAACAGCTGACTTTAAAGCTTGGCGACCTTTCCAAAACTTTTAACGTGACCATAAACAAGGGCACGTACGTTATGGACGGCGTTGAGCTGTCGGGTACTAAAACAGTAACTTACGACGGCGACCCTCACGCACTTACTTTGTCGGGTACTCTGCCCGAAGGCGTAACCCCTGGCGATATAACTTATACCAAGCAGGGCGGCACGCCGAGCACGACCGCACCGACGGACGCGGGTACTTATGCCGTAAAGGTAAGCTTTACCGGCGACAGCACAAATTACAATACTATAAACGACGTAACCGCAACACTGACGATTAACAAGGCAACTCACGAAATTTCTGCGGATTACGAAAAGACCAAACAATTCACTTATACGGGTGAGAAAATTGCTTTGCCCGCAAACTGGATTGACGTGCCTGCGGGCGTTGACGTCAAGTATTACGAGGTGGTTGACGGCGTTGTCGGCACTACCGAATTTACGGGCGCGACGGATATTAAAGTTTATAATTTAAAGGCGGTGTTCACGGTTGACGACCCAGACAACTACGAAGTGCCCACAGCCGTGGATTTGATTTTCCAAATTACGAACAAAAAAATTCACAAAATGGGCGGCACCGAGTTCAAGCCCGCTGCGGACAGCGGTCTGACGGACGATGGTAACAACGGCTTTAAGGCTACGTACACCGGCGCAGGTTTCGATATTGGTATAGAGCTGGGTGACGACGCGAAAACCGAGGGCGTAACCGTTGATACTAAGACGATAAAGAAGCTGAATGACGGCGGCAACCCTGACAATAGTTCTGACTGGACTACCGTTTCCAAAATCGAGGGTGCAGGAACATATAAAGTCGAATTCACGTTTAAAGGCGCAAGCGACGAGTATGAAGTAGTGCCTCCTATGAGCACGACGGTCACCATTGATAAGGCGGACGTGGACGCGAGCGGCGCAAGCTTTAAGCCCTCCGCAATAAGCGGACTGACGGCGGACGACAACGGTGGATATAAGGCTACTTATAAGCCCGACAGCGACGGTTTTAAGTTTACGGTTGCCGACCTTGACCCCGACAGTATACCTGCGGCAGCGACTCCCAAAACGCCCGTTTACAAGAAGCTTGTGAACGGCAACTGGGAAACGGTTTCCGAGATTAAGGAAGCGGGCGAATACAAGGTTGTGGTTGAGTTTGACCCGACCGACCCCGCAAACTATAACGGCGGTATTGACCCCGTTGAAATTGCGATTACAATTGACGACGCGGTTGTGACCGGCGTTACTGCAAAGGTGGAGAGCGATGCGGCGTTTAATACGGCAAGTACGCTTGATGACGTTAAGGCAAAGCTTACCGCCGAAATCGAGTACAACAACGGTAATAAAGATAGCGTTAAGGTTGAAGACCTTGAAATTACATGTGACGGCTTGCACGACGGAAAGCTTAAGGCGGGCAAGCAGGTTGTAAACGTTAAGTATTCGGACGGCGTTGAAACGACGGTTGAAATAGAGGTTGCAAAGGTCAAGGTTGCGCTGCCCATGTTCAAGGGCGGCTTGAAGTATACGGGCGTTGAGCTTAAACCCAAGGCTGAAAACTTCAACGGATACGACGAAAACCTTATGACTTTCGTCGTTGACAAGACTATTCCCGGTTTGACTGTCGGTTCATACAAGGCAGTGTTCGCTTTGAACGACCCCGAAAACTACGAATGGTCAACTGCAACGACTTTAAAGAAAACCGTATTTGCCGTTGCAGTCTACGACGAAATGGTGCTGAACGCAAACGAAGCGGCGGTTGACTGGAATATTTCAAAAGCCGTTTTGACCGCGACTAAGACCGAGGGTGGTTTGCCCGTGTTTGCAAGCGATAGCTTTATCGGCGCGTTTGCGGACGTAGTAACCTTGAAGTACTATAAGGACGAAGCTTGCACCGAAGAGGTTGCGGCGGAAGACCTTGCAAGAGAAACGCAGTATTACGTTAAGGCTGAACTTATCGACACGGATAACTTCGAGCTTGACGCGAGCGCGGCGCAGTACACGGTTAAATCGTTTACTTACACGACACCCGCAAAGGAGCTGACCGTTTGGGATAAAGTCGTAAGGTTCTTAAAGGCAAACTGGCTGTGGCTTGTGATTGCGGTCGTTGCGCTGATACTTCTTATAACGATTATTGCGTGCGCGGCGCGTGCGGCAAAGAAAAAGCGTGAGCGCGAGGAACGCAGGCTTGCCGAGGAAAAGGCGGAGCGCGAGCGCAAGGAAGAGCGCGACAGAGAGGAACGCCGACTTGAGCGCGAGGAGCGTATGGCGCGCCTTTCGCAACAGCAGCAGGCAATGCCTCAGATGATGATGCCGCAGATGACGCAGATGCCGCAAATGCCTCAGCAGCAGCCCCAGTACGCGCCCCAGCAGCAGCCTATGGCAACGGGCGGCGGCGCTTCGTCCAACGAAATAGCCGAGCTTAAAGCCGAAATATCGGCAATGAAGGCAGAGGCGGCGGCAAAGGAATCGGCTGCGCTCAGGGCGGAGGTTATGCGCGCCGAACAGGCGGCAATGAAAGCCGAGCAGAACGCGGTGTTGCGCAGTGACGTAAACGCAATACGCGGCGAACAGTTCTCCGGTCTTAACATGGACGCAATGACCGAAATTATGACCCGTGCGCTTAAAAACGTGTTTGCTTCGGCGGCTCAGCCCGTGGTTACCGCGCCTCCCGCACAGCCCGCGCAACTGACGGACGGAAGCTCTTCAACGGCGACGGCAAACGCCGTTTATCCGCCCGACGCGGTTATGACTACGGTTACGACGACCAAGATAGACACGACCAAAAAGCCCGCGCAGAGCGCGCCTAACGCAGACCGTGCGGCGCCCGGCGGCAGGACTATAGTGCGCAACGTCGTGGCGCCCATGCCCGTGGACGATGGAAGGATATTCGACGTGGGCGGCTTCTACAAGCCCGCCGACCCCGTTGATATGGGCTTTGAGGAAGAGGACAAAAAAGATTAAATAAGTATAGCCCCGCGGCGCAAACGCCGCGGGGCTTTCTCTTTTTCAAACGCGCCGTATAAAAGTTAGCCGCATTTCGCAAAATAGTCGTATGGAAAAGAATTCGGCTAAAAGTAAAACGGTGCGCCCCTCCGTGGTGGTGGTAGGCGGCAGCTCGGGCATCGGCTACGAAACGTGCGTGCGGCTGGTAAACCGCGGCTGGGAGGTCACAAATATTTCCCGAACGCCCTGCAACAACGCCAAGGTGCACAATATCTGCGCCGACGTGGCGCGCGGCAGCGAGGCTTACGACGCAATAGTCGCAACGGCGGACAGGTACGGGCTTAACGCGCTGGTATATTGCGCGGGCTTTTCGATGGCGGCGCCCATAGAGTACGTCAAGGAGACCGACTATAAATATCTTTTCGAGGTCAACTATTTCGGCGCGCTTAAAGCCATGCAGACCTGCATACCCTTTATGAAAAAGAAGGGCGGCAAGATGGTGCTGGTCGGCTCGCTCGGCGGCGACGTGCCCGTGGTGTTCGACAGCTTTTATTCCTCGTCCAAGGCGGCGCTTGAAATGCTGGCAAGGGAGGCGAATAACGAGCTCAACGTCTACGGCATTTCGGTCACGGCGGTATTGCCCGGCGGCACTGCAACCAACTTTTCGTTCAAGCGCAAAATATATCCCGAGGAGGAGAACGGCACCTACGCCAAGTCGCTAAACAGGGCGGTTGCCGCGCTTGCCAATATGGAGCAGGGCGGTATGAAGCCCTCGCGCGTGGCGGAGGATATATATAAAATTCTCGTTTCCCCCAAGCCGCCGATTATAAAGACGTGCGGCGCAAAAAATACGGCGGCGCGCTTTGCAACGCGCGTTATGCCCGAAAAATTCACGAGCTATTTAAACGGGAGAATGTTCAACCAATGAGGAAGGAATACGACTTGACGCGCCGCGACGAAAGGGAAACTTTGTATAAGGGAATAAAGGAGAGTGGGGTAAGAAATGACAGGAAAGCATAAGGACAATTTCAACGCCAACTACCTGCAGTACGTAAAGACGCAGGAACCCAAAACCAAGCACTTCAAAAACTGCCTTGCGGCGTTCGGCGTGGGCGGACTTATTTGCTGCATAGGTCAGTTTTTCCGCTTTATGCTGGAATACGCGGGCTTGTCGGGCGACGTCCTTGCGGGCACCGTTTCGGCAATACTAATATTTATAAGCTGCCTTTTGACGGGCTTCGGCGTGTATGACAGGATTGGCAGACACGCGGGCGCGGGCTCGATAGTGCCCATTACGGGCTTTGCAAACTCGGTCGCGTCGCCTGCAATAGAGTTCAAAACCGAGGGCTGGATTTACGGTATGGCTGCAAAAATGTTCACCGTTGCGGGACCGATAATTGTGTTCGGCGTGTTCTCGGGAGTACTTGTCGGATTGATATACTCGTTTATATAAACACTATATATTGTATTTAATTGCCGTAACCTGTCAATATTTTGTAAATATGTGTTGACAACGGTGCTGCCGTATGTTATAATCCGATTGAATATAAGGCGCGCCGTAACTGACGAAAATTTTTGCGGAATACCGCAGTGGAGCGGCGCAGGGACCTGTTTCCGCCGTTCGTCTGGGCAAATTTACTTGTAAACGAGTAGATTGCCCTATTTTTTTACGGAGGTTTAGCTGTGGTCGGGTATATTCATTCCTTTGAATCGTTCGGTACCGTGGACGGACCGGGAATACGCTTCGTGGTGTTTATGCAGGGCTGCCCCATGCGCTGTCTGTACTGCCACAACCCCGACACCTGGCAGAGGGGCGGAAAGGAATACACGCCCGAGGAAGTCGCGGCAAACGTAAAAAAGTACAAGAGCTATTTTACGGGCGGAGGCGGCGTCACCGTTTCTGGCGGCGAGCCGCTGTTGCAGGCGGAATTCGTGCGCGAGCTTTTCACCATTTTAAAGAATTCGGGCATACACACCGCGCTCGACACCTCGGGAATAGTTTTCAACCCGGAGGACAAGCACAAGCTGGACGGGCTTTTAAACGTGACCGACCTCGTGTTGCTCGATATAAAGCATATCGATTGCGCGGAGCACGAAAAGCTTACGGGGCACGGCAACTGTCTCAAATACACATCTGACGCTCCCGAAGAACTCTAGGGTGTAGAACTCGGTGGTCGCAGAAT
>JAIDIR010000194.1 GCA_029052615.1 Clostridia bacterium
GTGTATAATTTACTGCGTTAATCGCCGTTTTTCGACGGTTTTCCGCCCCGTTTTTACTGCTATAAAAAGCCAAAAAAGGTAAAATTGGGCATTAAGCGCATTGTAATACAGAATAGTATTATAAAACTGTCAACCGGACAAGTCAAGCAAAAACGGCATTCGTGCAAAAAACTTTTTAAAAACTATAAAAAATCAAAGTGTGACGGTATGAGAATAGATAAATTTTTAAAAGTTTCAAGAATTTTAAAAAGGCGCACCGTGGCAAGAGAAGCTTGCGACGGCGGCAAGGTTATTATAAACGGTAAGGAAGTCAAGCCCTCCCACCCCGTCAAGGCGGGCGACGTCGTGGAAATCGATTACGCAACGGGCGTTCTGAAATTCCGTATAATAGATATAAAGGAAACTGTGAAAAAGGACGAAGCCGCCTCCCTTTACGAAATAATTCCATAAAAAATAAATTTTCGCTTTTTTAAGCCTTTTTGCCGTTGCAACCTGCGGCAATTTGTGATATCATAATTTCGTATATGTTAAAGATTTTACTTTCCAAATTTAAAGAGGCGGTAATTTCCGTACTGCCCGTAACCATAATAGTACTTATAATTTCCTTTACGCCGCTCGCAAATCTTACGACGACCGAGACGGTGGCTTTCGCGCTTTCCGCCGTCGGTCTTATCGTCGGAATAGCGCTCTTTAATTTGGGCGCCGACCTTGCGATGACCCCCATGGGCGGACACGTCGGCACCGGTCTTACCAAATCCAAAAAGGTTTTGATTTTGCTTTCGGTATGTTTCGTTATGGGTTTGCTTATAACCATAGCGGAGCCCGACCTTTCGGTACTTGCAGAGCAGGTTAAGGACATTATGCCCGGCGGCGCAACCGTAGGCAAGTGGCTGCTGATTATAACCGTCGGCGTGGGCGTTGGCATTTTCCTCGTGATAGCGATTTTGAAAATCGTCTTCCACAAGGACCTTTCAATGCTTATAATGTTCTTCTACCTTATGCTGTTTGCGCTGTGCGCGATTATGGCGGAAAACGGCAAGTTCGGGCTTATCCCCCTCTCCTTCGATTCGGGCGGCGTTACGACGGGCCCCATTACCGTACCCTTTATAATGGCGCTGGGCGTGGGCATTTCCGCAACCATAGGCGGACGCGACGCAAACGAAAATTCCTTCGGTCTTATCGCTCTGTGTTCGGTAGGTCCCATAATCGCGGTTATGGCGCTTTCGCTTATGACCAAGGGCGAGCTGGGCGCTTACGACACCACTATTTACGATATCGGCAATTACATAGGCAGCCACTTCGGACACACCATATTAGACACGGTCAAGGAAGTCGCCCTTGCGCTTGCGCTGATAGTTGCGTTCTTCCTCATATTGCAGTTCACTATTTTAAAGCTGCCAAAACAAAAGCTTATTCAGATTGCAATCGGCATAGGCTACACCTTCTTCGGACTGGTAATTTTCCTCGTTGCCGTAAAGGTCGGCTTTATGCCCATAGGCTTCAAGATGGGCACGCAGATTGCCGCAAACAGCCCCACGCTTTTAGTCGTGCTCGGCTTTATCCTCGGTATGGTGGTCGTCCTTGCGGAGCCTGCCGTACACGTTCTGAACAAGCAGGTTGAAGAGATTACCAACGGCGGCGTTAAGAAGATTGAAATGCTCGTCGCGCTCTCGGTTGCGGTCGGCATATCCATAGGTCTTTCCGCGCTGAGAATGATTTTCAAATTCTCCATTCTGTACTATCTGGTGCCCGGTTATTTAATCTCGCTGGGTCTGTCGTTCTTCGTTCCGAAAATATACACGGCGATTGCGTTCGACTCGGGCGGCGTTGCCTCCGGTCCTCTGACGTCGAGCTTTATACTCCCTCTCGTTATAGGCGCGTGCGAAACCGTACAGGGCACTTCCAACATATACGGCTTTGCGTTCGGCGTAGTCGCAATGGTTGCAATGACCCCTCTCATCACCATACAGATACTCGGCTTTAAAGCCGTTATGTCGTCCAAGGTACGCGCAAAGATTACCATGCGCCGCATACTTGCAGCAGACGACGAGCAGATTATATATTTCAAATAAGGAAATTTTTTTATGGCGGAAAAAATCAAGGAAGCCAAAACTAAATTGAAGGAAGCCAAAGTCAAGGCGCACGGCAAGGTTGCCGAAAAAAAGAAGGCGGTCAAAAACGCGGTTGCCAAAACCAAGAACAACCCCAACACCGTCACCTCCAACAGGCTGGAGCTGCTTATTACCGTAGTCGCCAGAAACAAGTCGGAATACTACACCGACCTCATTCAGTCGTTCGACGTCAATATGCAGACCATTGCGCTTGCGCAGGGCACCGCCACCGCCGGTATGGTCAGATACTTGGGTCTTACCGACACGGACAAGTGCGTGATTATGAGCGTCATTCAGGAAAACAAACTGCCCGACGCGCTCAGCGCTCTGGAAGAAAAATTCAAGACGGTCAAGGGCGGCAACGGCATAGCGTTCACCGTTAAGCTTACCAGCGTAATAGGCACGCTGATATTCGGGTTTTTAAGCAACAACAAGACGGTTGTCAAGGAGGGTAAATAAATGTCTGACTACGAAGTGGTTATGTGCATAGTCAACGCGGGATATTCTGACGTAGTTATGGACGCGGCAAGAGAAGTAGGCGCGCGCGGCGGCACGGTTATTCACGCACGCGGCACGGCTAATAAGGAAGCCGAGGAATTCTTCCATATTACCATTCAGCCCGACAAGGACATAGTTATGATTTTGGTGCCCGCGGAAATCAAGGACGCGGTTCTGCACGCACTGTATCAGAACGCGGGACTTAAGACCGAGGGTCAGGGCATAGCCTTTTCGATGCCCGTAGACCACGTGGTGGGAATTTCCGGTTCGGGTGCAAAACCTGAGGAACAGAAAGAAGCCGACAAGCCCGAGGAGGCGGCTGAAGAAGCTCAGCCCTCCACCCCCGCCGACGGCGAAAACACGGAAAGCGAAAGTAAATGAAAATAAGCGTTATAGTCTGCGCGGCGGGCAGGGGCGAACGCGCGGGAATGGGCAGGAACAAGCTGCTCGCTCCCTTTAACGGCGCAAACGCGCTGTATTACACCCTTGAAGCAGTCCGCCGCTTTTCGGTCGGTCTTAAAGGCGAGGACGGGGTGAGCGACGTCATAGTCACCTCCTCCCCCGAGGACTTTGAAGAGATTGAAGCGCTCTGCAAGCCCTACGGCTATAAAACCGTTCTGGGCGGCGCGACGAGAAGCCAAAGCGTTGCCAACGCGCTTAAAGAAGTTGAGGGCGAAATAGTTCTCATTCAGGACGGGGCGCGCCCCTACACCACCACCGGGCAATATGCGGCGTGCGTGGAGTGCGTAAAGCAATACGGAAGCGCGGTTACGGCAATGCCCGCCACCGACACCACCGTGATAGAAAAAGACGGTTACGTCAACCATATCCCTGCGCGAAACGCCGTTTACCGCGTTCAGACGCCGCAGGGTTTTTATACGCAAGAGATAAAACGCGCCTACGCGCTTGCGGCAAACGACGGCGGTATTTACACCGACGACGGAGCGGTTTACTCGCGCTATATCTCCCCCGCGCGCATATGTCCGTGCGGCACGGAGAGCAACAAAAAACTGACCTATAAAGAGGATTTCGTCAGCCCCGCCAAAGTGATATTGACGGACGGCAATAAAGTCGGATACGGAGTTGATACGCACGCGTTCGGCAAGCAACAAAATTTCGTGACTCTGTGCGGCGTTAAAATTCCCTGCGATACGGGGCTTATTGCGCACAGCGACGGAGACGTGGCTTTGCACGCCGTTATGGACGCAATACTTTCGGCGGCGGGACTCAAAGACATAGGTCACTACTTCCCCGACAGCGACCCCGCCTTCAAGAACGCGGACAGCGCAAAGCTGCTTGCAACGGTTATAGGCGAGGTACAAAAAAAGGGTCTGCGCGTAAGCGGACTTTCGATAGCAATTCAGGCGGAAAAGCCGAGGCTTGCCGCGCATATAGACGAAATGATTAAAAACCTGAGCGCGCTAACCGGCGCCGCTGCGGACGATATTTCCGTAACGGCAGGCACGTGCGAAGGCTTGGGCTTTGTGGGCGAAGGGCGCGGGATATGCGCCTACTGCACTGCGGTTCTTACGCAATTAAGGTAATACTATGGCAAAATCAAACGCAACTATATTCGTATGTAGCGAGTGCGGAGCCACCAGCCCGAGATGGCTGGGGCGCTGCCCCTCATGCGGACAATTCAATACTATGGCGGAGGAAATCGTAAAGCCCGCCGTTTCAACCGAGAGCGGCAAGAAGAGCCTTTACTCCCTCCCCACGGCAAAGCCCCTTTCAAAGATAACCTACGAACGGCACGACCGCGTGCCTTCGGGCATATCCGAGTTTGACACTGTACTTGGCGGCGGCATAGTCGCAGGCTCGCTGGTGCTTCTGGGCGGCGACCCCGGCATAGGCAAATCCACCCTTTTAACGCAGATTGCGGCGCACCTTTCGGACAAGCACAAGGTGCTGTATTTTTCCGCCGAGGAAAGCTGTTCGCAGGTCAAGATGCGCTGTGACCGTCTGGGGTGCGGCGGCGAGAATATGTTGCTTTTAAACGGCACGTGCATTGACAATCTTGAAAGCGAGCTGGACGGCGTGGAGTTCTGCGTAATCGACAGTATCCAGGCGGTATACACGGACGACTTGTCCTCCTCTTCGGGGTCGGTCGGTCAGGTGCGCGAGTGCGCAACCAAGCTCATGCGCATAGCCAAGACCCGCAACGTAACCTTCTTTATAATCGGTCACGTCACCAAGGAGGGCGCGCTTGCCGGTCCCAAAGTGCTAGAACACATCATGGACACCGTGCTCTATTTCGAGGGCGAAAACTGCGAAAACTTCCGCATATTGCGCGCCGTAAAAAACCGTTTCGGCAACGTTTCGGAGGTGGGCGTGTTCGAGATGACTGGCGAGGGAATAAAAGCCGTAAACGACTATTCGGGCATATTCCTTTCCGAAAGCCGCGGCGAGGAAGCGGGCTGTGCCGTCACCCCTTCGCAGACGGGCAACCGCTGTATGAACGTTGAAATTCAGGCGCTCATCACCAAAACGACCTTCGGTCAGCCCAGGCGCATGTCGCTGGGCGTGGACTACAGCAAGCTTGCGCTTCTTCTTGCCGTTCTCGAAAAGCGGTGCAACCTGCACTTTTCGTCGCAGGACGTCTACATAAATATTATGGGCGGCATAAAATTAAACGAGCCGGCAACCGACCTTGCGCTGTGCGCTGCGCTTGCCTCCTCCTACCTCGACAAGCCCGTGGACAAATTCACGGCGGTGTTCGGCGAGGTGGGCTTAACGGGCGAAGTTCGCGCCGTACAGTACGCCGAAAAGCGCGTGCAGGAGTGCGTAAAGATGGGCTTCAAGCGCGTATTGCTGCCCGCAAAAAATATGAAGTCGGTGGCGAAATACGCCGATAAAATAAGCATAGTCCCCGTGCTTTACCTGGGCACTATGCTCAAAACATTATTTCCGAAAGAATAAAAAACGCCTGTTGACTTTTTAAAAAATCGGGGCTATAATTAAGTTAATAAAAGTCGTCGGAGGACGCGTAATCGCAATTACGCAGGTCGATAAGACGTCGAGTGCGCTCGGGTAGATTTAACTGCTCGGGCATTTTTTTAAGGAGGAAAAAAATTTATGATTATCACCGTAT
>JAIDIR010000195.1 GCA_029052615.1 Clostridia bacterium
ACAAAAGCCGCCGCGCGGTTACAAACGCGCGGCGGCTTTGGTTTTTTTAATAAGGAAGTTTTGAACTCGATTAAATATCGTCGTTGGGAAGTTCGATGTTGTCGAACACGGGGTCGTTCAGGAATTCGGACATGGTCATTTCCAGCGCACGGCAAATTCTGTACAGAGTCGTCATGCTGATACCTGCAACACTCTTGCTACGGAAAATGTTGCTGATGCTCTGGGGTCTAACTCCGGGCAGCTTGCCCAAAGTCTTTTTCTTCATTCCGCGCTCCTTAAGTATTCCGCCTAAACGGTGCGCAACTGCTTCTGTGATTGTCATAATTTTTCTCCGATTATCGTATTTTGAGTGAGTATATTATATGATAATGTCAATATTTTTTCAAGCGTTTTTTGTCGAAATTTGTATGAAATTATTCCCAAAATATATAATTTTTACAAAATAAGCCTTTTTATGCGGTTTTTCGCTCCTTTAAGCTACTCCGTCCTGTCCGCGGCGTCGGCTTTTTTCTTTCCGCGCTCCGCCGCCCTTAAGTCCTTAAGCGTGTAGGGCGTGCTTCCCTTTACGTTCTTTTTTATCAGCGCGGCAAGCGTGTAGTACAGCGGGAAGCCCAGCGCGTACACCCATACGCTTTCGGTAAGCAGGAAGGACAAAACCTGATACCAGTAGGCGATAGGCAGTCCGCCCAGTATCATTACCGCAGGCACTATAAACGCGTTAAACAGCACGGGGAATATGCCGCCGATAAGCACCCTTACCACCGAATTTTTAATCAGTCTGCCCACCGCGTAGGTGCAGCACGCCGCAAGCAGCGTTGCAAGCGAGCCAAGCAGTATGTCGTACACGCCGTACTGCGAAAGCAGGTTTGCAAGTATGCAGCCGACGTACAGCCCCGGTATTGCCTCTAAATAAAAGAGCGGCAATATGGTCAGCGCTTCGGAAGGTCTTATCTGAAAGGGTCCGAAAGCAAGCTCGCCGAACGGCATGGTCAGTGCGACGTACAGCGCGGCAAAAATGCCCGCGCGGCAAATCATTATTGTGGAAATTCTTCCTCTGTTCATTTTTTCTTTTTACGCATAACGGCTTGAAAAAAGCGGAGCGGCAAAATTATAAACCGCTCCGCATCTTAATTTATGCGTTTCTCCTCGGTTTTTTTATGTGGTAGTGTTGAGCCGAAAACCTACCTCGTCGCAACACGACGCGTTTTGCAGATTTTTGATAAATCAAAAACCTTGCTTTCTACGTCGGTTGCTCCTCTTCAACAAAAATCTTTCTGCGAAATCTTTTTGTTGATTGCTATTGAAAATAATTTGTAAACGCGCAGCGGCGCGTTTTTATTTAATTAAATTAGTCCTCATTTTCGCCGGAGTTGCCGCTGTTGCCAAGAAACGTGCCGAAATGAATTTCGCGCTTGCCGCCCTTGCTACCGCCGCCCGAACGGGGCGCTCCTCCCCTGCCTTCGCGGGGCTTTCCGTCACGGCGCTCTCTGCCTCTGCCGCCTCTGTCGCGGCGGTCTCTATCGCCGAAAGAACGCTCTCTGCGTCCTTCACGTCCCTCGTAAGGCTTTTCGTTGTTGGGCACGATTACTACGAATCTTGCCGGTTCCTTGCCGCTGGAAATGGTTTTAACCTCCTCGCTGTTTGCAAGCGCGGAATGAATTATGCGCCTTTCGTAGGGGTTCATGGGCTCCAGCGTCACCCTTCTCTGCTTGTCGACAGCCTTTTTGGCAAGTCTTTCGGCAAGCTCCGTCAAGGTCTTTTCCCTGCTTGCCCTGTAATCCTCGCAGTCGACGACTACCCTCTTGTATTCGTCCCTGCCGATATTTGCAACCGCGCTTGCCATGGTCTGGATTGCGTCCAGCACCTCGCCGCGGCGCCCTATAATTCTGCTCGACTGTGCGGAAGTGATGTTTATTACTACCTTATCGCCGTCGTAAACCAGCTCGCTCTGAGCCTCAAGCTGCAGAATTTTGGTCAGTCCGTCGATAAAATCAACCGCTCTTTTGCCGTCCGAGCTCTTTTTCGTAACCTTAACCTTTGCCTTTACGCCGCCGATAAGCTTCTTTTTTCCCTCTTCGAGAATTGTTATTTCAGCCTGCTCTCTTTTAAGATTAAGCGCGTCCAAGCCGGCCTGCACCGCTTCTTCCACGGTCTTGCCGGTAAATACGTTGGTTTCGTCCATCATAATTCCTCGTTATCTAACTTTTTTTACTTTTCTGCCCTTGCGGCGCTTGGCCTGCCTGTCCAGATATTCATCCAGCTCGCCCCTTGCTTCCTTCCTCTTGAACCAGACGTCCACCGCCTTGTTTATGATAAGCATGGTGATTAAGCCGTACAGCGTATTCGTAATCATGTATATTGAGAAGGACGCCGAATAGAAGAACGAGATTGCGCCGTAGAATATGGGCATCATTATCATCATCCATTTATTCGTCCTCGCGCCCGAACCGTCTACCGTGCCCAGCTCGTTAACCGACTTGTTTGCGCGCATGGATATCCACTGTTGCAGCAGCATTAAGCCGATGGACAGCACGATGAGCACGAAATAGCCGTTATAACGCCCCTTCTGCACGGTGAGCGCTGCGGTTACCTTTTCGTAGGACTCCGCGTAGTCGTCGCCGATGTTCGCCTTTGATACGGTAGATTTGAACTTTGAGAAGCTGGGAAGCTCCTTATTTAGCGTGGAATCGGGGTACCAAAGGTTTTTTACCCACAAAAAGCTATTGTTGTGACCTTCCTTGTAGCTGTCGTTCTTGCCCTCGTAGAAGAGTTTTACTTCCTCTGCGGCGGGTCCTTCCAGATAGTAGCTGACAAGATTGTTTCTTACCGAAATGGCCGTGGTCGTAAGCTCGCCGTGGTCGGTCAAGTTGACTACGTTAATATCGAAATTGCCTTCGTAACCGGTGTGCGCCGCCTTGTACTCGCGCGCAAGCGATAAAAACACGCCGTCCTCGTCCTGCACCTGCCAGTTGGCGTCCGCCACGCCCTTAACCTTGTTGTAGTGCGCGGTAAACTTTGCATAGTCCACGGAATAATCCTTCGTTTCCTCGTCCAGCTGCACCTCGTGCAAAAAGCCGTCGGGGTTGTCGTCGCTTATAACGTAGGTCTGCACCACTCCGTTATAGACGTTGACCATATCGTTATAGTTGCGCAGGTTTGCGTACTGCGAATAGGTCGAAAACGCGTTAAAGACGATAATGAATATTACCAGCGAAACGATAATGGGCAGGCACGCGCCGAACATGGAATATCCGCTCTTCTTCTGCAGCTCCATAACCTTTTGGTTATACATGCTCTTGTCGTTGGCGTACTGCTTTTGAAGCTTTTCCATCTGCGGGCGCATCCGCTCCATTATGAGCGCCTGCTTTTTACCCTTTATTCTGGAATAGATATCGAGCGGCAAAACGATAGTCTTTAAGATGAGCGTGAACACGATTATGCCCACACCGACTATGCCTATTCCCTCGATAAGAATTCTTATCAATTGACCAATCCAGTTGAGATTGATGTCCGCGATAGTCTTTACGCCGTAGCCCAAAGTACCGCTGTCTGTCAATAAATTAAACATTAAAACAAATTCAACGGGCGTCAATACACCCATTTTACCTTAAAATGATTTTCGGGGGCGGGATCGAAGCCCCCCTTGGAAAAGGGATTACACCTTAAAAGCCGCCACGCGCCCAGCAACACACCTATTATAAAACCGTGATTGTTTAAACAGCGCAGAGTGTATTCCGAACACGTCGGCTCGTAAAGGCAGGTATGCCGCGAAAGGTTGTTCTGATAGAAAACGATTGCGTGCATGCCTATAATCTTTGCCCACAGCCACGGCTTGAAAATTGCAAAGCGCGTGTATGAAAACAGCCGGCGCGCTTTCACCCTTCCATTCTCCGGAAACAGTTTATAAGACTCTTCTCGATTTCCGCATAGTCGTACTCTTCGCAAATCTTTGGAAGCACGACCAGAGAATAAACGCCGTTAAGCTTTTCGAAATTATTGGAAAACGCCGCCCTTATAAGCCTTTTTATGCGGTTGCGTCTGACCGCCTTGCCGTGCTTTTTGGAAAGGGCAATGCCCATAACCGTCTTTTCCTTTGCGGGAGTATAAATTACGGTAAGCGTGCGGGAAAATACCCTTTTACCCTTTTTGAACAGCTTCTGGAAGTCTGCGTTTTTTTTGAGCCGCTGATACTTCATCTACTTATAACTTACGCTTTGCTGCCGCCAAGTCCTCTTGCCTGCGGTGGCTCACCGCGCGCCTTAAGCGCTGAGCTTCTTTCTTCCCTTATTTCTTCTTCTCTTCAACACCTTTCTTCCCGCGGTGGAAGCCATTCTCTTTCTGAATCCGTGAACCTTGCTTCTCTGTCTCTTTTTGGGCTGGTAAGTTCTTTTCATAATTATTTCTCCATATTGGTTTATTTTATAGTGATAGTGTCAGCCGCAGCTACGGTGACACACCGTATTTTATAATTTTTTTAAAGGTTAAGTCAAGCGTTATTGGTGGTCCTGACGGGCAAAATTAAGTACAGCACGTTCTTATTTTGCTTATTTTCACAAATAAACGGCTGAACCTGATTGTTGAAGGACAAAACTACGTCCTCTTCGTCAAGCGCTCCGATGGCGTCGGAAATGAATTTCGAATTCATTGCTATTCTCAGATCCTTGCCGTCGACGTCCGCCTTAACCGGCTCGTTTACGTTGCCTATTTCGGAATTTGAAGAAATTTCAACCTTTCCCTGGCTGACGTCCATAATTATAAGACTGTTCCTGTCGCCCCTTACTAAAATCGCCGCGCGGTCGATGGAAGCCTTTAAAAGGTCCTTCTTAACGGTTACCGTCGTTAAATAGGTCTTGGGAATGATGTTGTCCTTTTTTATGAAGTCGCCGTTGTACAGGCAGGAAGTCAGCACGGTGTCGTCGACGCAGATTAAAAGAATACCTCTCTCTATCTTGAGCTCGGTTTCGCCCTCGTCGGCGGGCAGCATCTTTTCAATTTCGTTAAGCGTTCTGGAAGGGCAAATTATTTCAAGGTCGCCCGTCGAGGAAACGACTTGTCCGTTCGCGGTTGCAAGGCGGAACCCGTCGAGTGCGGTCACGCAGACGTCGTGCCCGGTAACGACTATCTGACAGCCCTTTAAAATGGGGCGCGAATCGTCGGTTGCGCAGCAGAACGACGTGGAGGAAATAAGCCTTTTAAGTTCTGAAGTTTTCAGAACGACCGAATTTTCGTTGACCTCGGTATCCACTTTGGGGAAGTCGTCAGCGGAAAGTACCTGCATGGAAGTCTGGCTGTCCGCATAGATAATGTCCATCTTCGAGCCTTCGGTTGCAAGAGTTATCTGCACGCCCTCCAGCTTCTTTATAAAGTCGGAAAAGAATTTACCGGGAACGCAGATTTCGCCTTCCTCGCACACTTCCGCCTTAATCTTTTTCTGTATAGCTATCTCGCCGTCGGTAGCGGTGAGAGTAATCGTATCGTTTTTAGCCGCAATTTTTATGCACTCCATAATGGGAACGGTAGTTCTGGACGCGCAAGCTTTGATAACCTTTAAAACGGCTTCCGATAAATCCAAACCTTCACAAATAATTTTCATAACTCTAATCCTCGCTTTTTCTCTTTCTTTGGTTGTTTATTGGTTATATATTTATTATTTTTTTAATTTTTAAATTGTAGTAATAT
>JAIDIR010000196.1 GCA_029052615.1 Clostridia bacterium
TACCCGTAGAAACACACTTAAGACCGGAAGGCGAATCACAGGGCAGCGCACTGGCGCTTGGGTGCGCGTTGAAAAACGCCGGCAAAAACGTTTACGTTTTATGCGAAGACCCTACGCCTGACAGACTGTGCGTTTTCCCGATAATGAAAACGACTTTACAGGCTTTGCCCGTAAAACCGGAGGAACTCGATTTATTCGTTTCGGTCGACAGCGCGGAGCTCAACCGCATAGGCGTTTTTGCGGCTCAGTATGCGGCTTTTAAGGGCAAAACGCTCAATATAGACCACCATATTTCCAATCCGCGCTACGCAAAATTCAACTACGTTTTGGCGGACAGTACGGCAACCTGCGAAATATTGCCTGAAATTTTAGAGGCGGCGGGTTTCGAAATAACCAAGGAAATTGCCGACCTTCTGGCGCTCGGACTTTTGACCGACAGCGGTAACTTTTCCCACCGCGACGTAAGCGCAAAGACTTTCTCGGTTGCGGCAAAGTTGAAGGAGTGCGGAGCCGATATATGCGATATCGGATACGAAATGTTTACCCGCCAGTCAAAGGCTCGTGCAGTGCTCTATGCTAGAGTGCTTGGTAAAATGCGTTTCGCGCTTGAGGATAAGCTTGCTTTCCTTACGGTAACGCAAAAAGATTTTGAAGAAACGGGTACCGACAAGAGCCAGACCGAAGGGTTCGTCGATTTTCCTCTTTCGATAGACGGGGTGGAAGTATCAATAGCCCTGATGGAAGTCAAGAAAAACCAGTACAAGGCGTCGCTGAGGAGCAGAAGCGTTAACGTCAACGCCGTAGCCGATAAGTTCGGCGGCGGAGGGCACGTCCTTGCAAGCGGCTGTATGTTGTTCGGCGAGTACGAAGAGGTTATAGAACGGTTGACGCACGCGGTATATCAGCAGTTATGACCGGCTTTATCAACGTTAATAAGGCGGTCGGGGCAAGCTCCGCTAAGGAGGTTGCGATAATCAAGCGTCTGACCCGTGTTCCGTGCGGACATATGGGCACGCTCGACCCCATGGCGGACGGCGTACTGCCCGTTGCCGTGGGAAACGCCGCAAGGCTGTTCGACTATTTTCTCAAAAAGGAAAAAACTTACGTTGCAACATTCCGTTTCGGTCAGCATTTCGATACTCTCGATACTACTGGCAGCGTAATTAACGGCGGCGGACGGATACCGACGGTTAATGAAATAGAAGAGGTTATTCCGTTGCTCGTCGGCGAGATTATGCAGATACCTCCCAAATACAGCGCTAAAAACGTCAACGGCAAAAGGGGCTATCAATTAGCCAGAGAGGGCGTTGAATTTGATTTGCCGCCCAAACAGGTGACGATAAATTGCATTAAGCTCCTGCGGCAGGTGGACGAAAAATCTTTCTCGTTCGAGATTACGTGCGGCGGCGGAACTTATATCCGCTCCATTGCGCGGGATATGGCGGAACGGCTTTCTACGTACGCCGCAATGAGCGCGCTTACAAGAACGAGGAGCGGCATTTTTACAATAGAAAACGCGGTTTCAAGCAGTGGCTTGACTGAAAATAACATTTACGATTATCTTATCCCGTGCGACAGCGTATTACCATTCGACAGTTTTTATCCCGAAGGCGTAACGGCGAAAAAGCTTTTTAACGGCTTGGGTGTGGAGAGTGGTCTTAGCGACGGCACGTATAAGGTATATACGGAAGATAAAAATTTTTACGGCTTGGCGGTAGTAACCGGCGGCACTATGAAAATGAGGACAAAATTATGTTGAATGTAGTTGAATACGGTAAGGACGAATACGATTTTCCCGCACTTATTGTGCTGGGATGTTTCGACGCGCTTCACGAAGGTCACCGCGAGTTGCTGAAGAAGGCAAAATTGCAGGCGAAAATCAACGGGCTTGATCTTGGCGTTATGATGTTCAGGGACGGCAAGGGCGGAAAGCTTATCTATTCGTTTGAAGAGCGCCTGGCGATTTTGGAGCAATTCAACGTAAAGTTTGTGCTCGTAATAGATTATAACGAAGAGTTCAAGAAAACCGAGCCGC
>JAIDIR010000197.1 GCA_029052615.1 Clostridia bacterium
TCGGGAAGATTTATATCGTCGCCGTCCAAAGGAACGTTCATCCTGGTAAGCGTATTTGCCGCAATATCCGTACCGAACATACTGAAGGCAAGCCCGCTGCTGACGTAAATTTCAGCCGTCTTTTTGTAAGTAACGACGTAGGTCAAAGTCGTCCTGCCGTTTTCGGTTGCCGCGGTTACGGTATAGTCGCACATATACGTTATGCCGCCCCTCGTGAAGCCCATATTCGCAAGCCCCGCTTCAAGCGCCTTGTTGACGGTGGTTTCGTAAACGCTGCCCTCGTACGAGCCTGCGGTTACGTAGGGGAAATAGCCGCCCAGAATGCTTTCGACCGCCTCGGCAGTAAGCGTGCTGCCTACGACGCCGTTCAGGTCTACGCTTACCTTATAGTCGACGTACTGCCAGTTGCCCTTGGAATAAGCCGCACCGCCGTTATCGCCGATATAGAAGTTATAACTTACAATCTTGTTGACGTATCTGAAATGCTTCCACTTGCCGCCGTTTGCAACTATATCGTTGTAGTAAACGGTGAGCGCCGTCTTTTCGTCGTTGCCGCTCACCGAGCAGCCGTAGAAGGGCATAGTCTGGTTCTTTCCGTCGCTGCCCTCGAAGGTAACCGTCTGCGCAAGGAACACAGCCGACTTCATATCCACGTTGTCGAGGAAGGCGTTTGCGCCTACCGTTACGATATTTTCGGGTACTACCACGCTGACGATAGGTTTGCCCTCGGTATTGGCGAAGGCATTTGCCGCAATCGCCGTTACGGGGTAGCCGCCGATCTCGTTTTCAAGCACGAGGGTGTTGCCCTTTACGGAATAATAATCGTTAAAGCCCGCCGCTCTGCCGCTTGCCGTATAGGAAAGCGTATCCGCATTGAACGT
The DNA here is from genome assembly GCA_029052615.1 of Clostridia bacterium. Lineage (GTDB taxonomy): Bacteria > Bacillota > Clostridia > Christensenellales > Borkfalkiaceae > Coproplasma. The sequence continues at coordinate 882 of JAIDIR010000197.1, forward strand.
GTACTTGACGTAGTTTATAATAATCTCGCTCTTTACGAACGTGCCGTAGATATGTATCGTATTCTGCGTGCCGTCTATTACGTCGTTTGCGCCGACGGGCGTTCCGTCCGCATAGGCGGGAACCTGCACGGTTTCAAGACCCGTAACCGATACGGGAACCTTGTCGCCGACGAACGAATTTACCACGTATTCCTCGCTGCCGTTGTGAACTATTACGCTAACGCTCTTTGCGGTGGTCGCGTAAACGACCGTATCGCCGTTCATTATGAACTGCGTGCCGCTCAGTCCGCCGTTATCGTCGGTGGTGTACAGCAGGCGGTCGGTCTTAGCCGCGTCTGCGTATACGGGCGACGCGTTATCGTAAAGATATACGGTGGAGCCGTGTCTTACTTCCATCTCCTGCTTTTCGCCGTTTAGTCCCACCACGGTGAGCTTGTGCGAATAGAGCACGTTGGAATATTCGGTAGTGAACGAATAGCCATTGTTACCGCTCGTTACCGAGAAGCAGCCGAACTTCTGGTCGTATCCCTGTTCGGGCTTCTTGACGAAATATTCAAAGTCGGGAAGGCTGTTTGCATTTTCCGCTTCAGCCATTGCCTTGCCGTACAAGTCGGGTGCGGTCTTACCGCTTGAAAGCGCCGTGCCCGTCGCGTACTCTTCCGACCAGTCGCAGTTGAACTTGAGGTTTGCGTTAAAGGTTACGTAGCTCTGAATTGCGCCGCTCGCCTTTACGCAGTCAAGACCCGCTTCCGTGCGCGTTATCGCCGCGTTGAGCTTGGTAAGCACGCCGTTAGTCACAGCACCTGCGTTGAGCGCAAAACCGTAATAGTTGTCGTATACGCCCAGATCGCTTTCCAGCGCGGCGTAGTTGCCGAACACTGCCGTCTGTCTGCCGTCCGTCATAACGCGGAGTGCGTCGACAAAGTCGTACATCGAAATTTCCTGTTCGGTCTTCTGCTCGGTCTTGTTATACAGATAAACGTCCTGCGTGGTGGTCAGTCCCGAGCTGACGTCAGCCTTGACGAAGCTCATTATGAGGTCCCATCCGCTTATCTTGAACAGCCATTGAAGAACAGAGTTCTTGGAAAGCATATGGTCCATGAAATAATCGAAGGTCATTATCTTGTATTCGGGCGTCGAAGAGTTCAGCCCTCTTGCAAGAGTGAGCAGACCGTTGCGGTAGGTTATGCCCGCCGTGCCTTCGGCAATGCCCATACCCAGAACCTTGGTTTCCTTGACGTGCATTACCGCGTTGACTACCAGTCCGCTCTCGTCGTCGATACCCGCCGTTACGGTTATGGTATCGATATTTACGTCAAGCATATTTACTATTTTTGCCGTTATGCTGCCGCTCAGCGTGTATTGTGTGCGCAGCTCGCCATCCTTGGTTGCAACCTTGACGAGGTCCTGTATAAGCGAGGGCAAGAACTCTATCGAGATATAGTCCGCTCTTTCGAACTTGGAGTAGTCGCGCCTTGCCGTCAGTTCGGAGGAAAGCGAAATCCATTCCTTCAAATCCTCGTTGCCGTCCGCGTCGGTTACCAGCGTCTTGCCGCTCGTCTTCATGGAGTGGCTGTTGTGGTTTATAACCGCCTCTACCGTGCCGAGCTTGCCCGTGGTGAAGCCGAGCTGGCTTACCACGTTGTCGAGGTCGATAGTCGCCGTAAGCACGCCTTCGGTTTCGGTTGCCGCAACCGCGTTACTGAAATTGAAATCGAGTATATTGGTAAGCAGAGCGGCAATCTTGCCCTTAGCGTCGTCGGTGATAATTACCTCGTTTTTGCCGTCGGTTGCACCGCTTTCGGCTTCTTCATTGCCGCCGTTTGAAAGCAGCTTGCCTACTACTTCAAGAATATTGGTGTTGTTGAGCGTATCGAAAAGCACTTCAAAGGTTTCAAACAGGCTTTCCTGCGTGGCAACCATCTTCAGATCGGGCAGCTTGACGTCCGCAACCTGACTTAAGTTTATGTAGAAGTGGGTGTTGTTGCCGCGCCTTTCAGTTATTACGTTGAGCTTGATTATCACGCCCGCCGCGTCTATATCGAGGTTAGCTTCTGCAAGCTTGCCCTGCTCTCCCTTTTCGCCGGTTACGTAAATTTCCGCGCCTATATACACACCTTCCAGACCGTCGATATTGCAGTTATCGCCGTTAAGTCTGAACTGCACCGCGTAGGTGTTAGAACCGAGGATATTTTCAACCGAAACGGAGGAAATCGCCTCGAACAGGAAGTCGTATGCAAGGCGGACGAAGCCCGCGCTGCCGTCCTTTGACGAGGACATTTTGCAATTTTCGAGCTTGCCTTCGATTGCGGGTATCAGACTGCCGGTAACCGAACAAGCCTCAAGGCTGCCGCCCATGGTGAAACGTTCGCCGATTGCCGCTCCGTAGAAGAGCGTAAGCGCGCCGTCCGCACGAAGCTCCACGCTTGCCGCGTTTTCGGCAAGATATTTCAAGGCTACGGATTTGCCGTCGGAAGTCAACGTCAGGTCGTTGAGAACGCCCACCCATTTATCAGAAGCGAGCAATCCGAAGAGCGCAGACATAAGCTTGTCGTTGCCCGAAACCTCGTCGTTTTCTTGTATCGTAAGAGCCGCCGTCTGCGTTTCCGCGCCGAAAAGTCCCTTTACCTTATTATATATATCATTGAAGCCCGCTTCGACCGATTCTATATCTTCCTTATAAATTTCAAGACCGACTTCGTTGAGCGCCATTTTAACGAGAGGCGTGCCGTCGGCGTTTTTGTCATAAATAAGTTTGACGGTTGCGACATCCGAAGCCTTTTCGGTAATCGCCATTGAAAGGTCAAGCGCAACGTATTCGCCGCCCTTCTACCAGCTGATTTCACCGTCACCCCAGATTTCCACGACTATGCCGTCAAGCGACAGATAGGTTTCGCCGCGCTCTATTCCGAACGCCACGCTCTGCGCTTCTATTACGCTTTCAACCTCGTTCCAAACCGCGCCTGCGGTATTGATGAGGTCGGTTAAATCGAGGCAGGCATCAAAATCGGGCTGTTCGATTGCGCCGTCCGCGCCGCTCACGCTCATATCGAAGCCGAGCGCAGGCAGACTTGCGGAAAGGCTGCCGCCGTAAACGCCCTCGCCCCTCTGATATTTAAGCGTGCACGAACCGAATTTTACGCCCGCGTCGACGTTGAACATTTCAAGCAGCGTGTCTACGCTTACGCCGATTTTAATGGACGCCTTGTCTGCGAACACCTCGGTAAGCAGTCCCGAAAAATCGGTTGCAAGCGCGCCGTTTACTATGCTTATAAGACCGTCGCTTGAAGCGCTTTGAACTTCGGGTAAGGTCAGAAGCTGGGAAACCGCTTGCGCAACCTCTTTGATATCGCACTTTAAGTTTATGTTGACGGGTACGCCGTTGATTTTCTTTAAGCTTACAACCGCCTTGCCGTAACCGTCGCTTGCAGGGTCGTAACCGTACCAGACGCCGACAGTTGCGGAAATCTCGTGTCCGAGATAGGTATAGGAAACATCCGCGTCCGCGCCGACGGTTACACCGTCGATATCGACGTAAGCGGTGACGTCCGCGTTTATACCTTTAAGACCGGCAATCTTTACCTTTTCGTCGTCGCCGTGCAGATTTGCGGTCACTTTAATTAAATCCGCGCCGAGCAGCGAATGAACGTCCGCAATGTATTCGGCGAGGTTTGCGCCCTCCTCTTCGGAAGGACGGCTTATCCTGGGCGCGGTAGTCGTAAGAATGGTCAGACCCAAATCGACAGTTTCGCCGCCTATGGACAGGCCGCCCACCGTACCGCCGCGGAAAGTAATTACGTTGTTGCTTATGCCGAACACCAGCCTTGCGTTAACGCCAATGCCCAGACCCAAAAGGTCGTCGGTGTCGAGAGTGAGCACCGCCTGCTTTTCACCTGCGGTGAGCACCATGGAATTCATTAACGCGCTTACGGGGTCAACGCCGTCCTCTGCAGCTTGCGTTGCTTCGGTCTGCTCATCGTCGCCGCCCTTGCCGAACGCCGCCGTAATTTTATCAATAACGTCGCCGAACTGCCCGACGGCAAGCTTGACTTCGGCAAGGTTGCCTGTCAAAGCGAAGTCCTTACCGTAATAAGCCGCAATTTCGCCGTTTTCGTATTCGATATAAAGGGTCTGCTCCTTTAAGCTCTTGCCGAGGCTGAGGTTTAAAACCAGCGTTCCGAGCGGGTCGGCCAAATCGAGCGATACGAACGCATAGCCGACGTAAGAATTATTGCCGAGGTTTGCCGCAATTTCGAACTGAGCGCCGCCGTTCATTATCTGCGAGAAGCCGTTCGAAAGCACGTTGGTAACGTCCATTACCGGCTTATCGTCGGTCGAACCGCCCTGTTCCAGACTGTCGTCGCCCAGATATTTTTTGTAATAGCTCTCGTAATAAGCGTAATGCTCGTTATCGAAGTGATCGTCGCCGTACCAGTATTCGGTTGCAAAGTCGGAAACCGAGGAAACGACTATACCCTTGTTGACGTTGGCAACCTCGTGCATGTTTGCCGAAAGAATTCTCCAGCCGCCGTCAAAGGTTACCGAGAAATTAATGCTCTGGAATTCGGGATAGCCGCTCAGTCCGCCCCTCGTCTTCATACCGAACTGGTAGAAATAGGTTGAAGCAACGGGGTCGAGCGTGAAATTCTGCGTGTACGTGCCGTCAGCGTTTACCTTAATCTGCTCGCTGTCGATGATGTTGTTTTCGTTGACTATGTAGTTAAACAGCTCGTTGGGAAGCAGACCGTAGGTGTAATGATAGGAACGCTCGTTGAAGAAAAGGGTCTCCTCCTCGCTCTACACCGCCTGAGAAGGCAAAGTGTCCGCCTGGGGCGCTTCGCTGGTGCGGAAATAAACCTCGTAATCGCCTTCGGC
>JAIDIR010000198.1 GCA_029052615.1 Clostridia bacterium
CTTCCACTCTCACCAGGTTGAACTATGCGCATGATTTGAAGATTTTCTTTGATTTTATGTGCAAAAAGCGTTACGGCGGCAAGAAAACCGTAAAAGACATTTCCCTCGTCGACCTTGAAAACGTGACGAATAACGACGTTGAATATTTTCTCGTCTACCTTTCCCACTATGAATACGGAGGCACGGAGCACACTTGTAACGAGCGTGCAAAGGCGCGCAAGCTCTCTTCCGTGCGTGCAATGTTTAAATACTTCTTTAATAAGGGGCAGATTGCCGTGGATAACTCCGCTAAGGTTGCCACGCCTAAACTGCACGAAAAGCCGATAATCAGGCTTGACGGTAACGAGGTTTTCAATATTATAGATACTGCGGAAAGCGGCAACGGGCTTACTCCCCACCAGCGCGCTTACCACGAAAAGAACAAGGTGCGCGACACCGCTATTCTTATTTTGTTTCTCGGCACGGGCATCCGTATCAGCGAGTTAGTCGGGCTGAATAACGAGGATATAAATTTTAAGGATAATTCCTTTCTGGTAACCCGAAAGGGCGGAAGCAAGTCCATTCTTTTCTTTGACGACGACGTCGCGGACGCATTGAAGCGTTATTTGGATTATAAGGAGGAAACCGAGCTTGACAACAGTGCCGACGGCGCCCTCTTCCTGTCATCTCAAAAAAAGCGAATTACGGTGCGCGCGGTGGAAAATCTGGTGCAGAAATATGCGAAAATCGTTTCGCCTTTAAAGAAAATATCGCCGCATAAATTGCGCAGCACGTACGGCACTCAGCTTTATAAGGCGACAGGCGATATATATATCGTTGCGGACGTTTTGGGGCACAAGGACGTTAACACGACGCGTAAGCACTACGCCGCCATCAGCGAGGACACGCGCCGCGCCGTTGCTGGAAAAGTTAAATTGCGGCGCGACGACGAATAAAAATTATGGATGCGATTGAAAAAATTTATATAATTCAGCCGATACTCGGCGACAATTACAAGCGTGTTCACGAAGAGGCGATTGCGCTTATCGAGAGCGCTGGCGGCGTTTACGTCGGCTCGTGCTTTCAGAATATCAAGGAAGTCAATGCGGCGACTTTTATCGGCTCGGGAAAGCTTGCCGAAATTGCGGCCGCGCTGGATGGCATCGAGCAGCTTACGATTTTATTCAACGGGGAGCTTTCTCCCTCTCAGACGCTGAATATTTCGGCGGCGCTCGGCGACAGAAAGGTCATCGACCGCACCACTTTGATTTTGGATATTTTTGCGCGTAACGCAGTGACGAGCGAGGGTAAAATTCAGGTTGAAATTGCCCAGCTGAAATATATCTATCCGCGCTTGAAAGGCAAGGGCGCGGCACTTTCGAGGCTGGGCGGCGGAATCGGTTCGCGCGGTCCGGGCGAAACCCAGCTTGAAACGGACAGGCGGCACATTGCGTACAGATTAAAGTATCTGGAAAACCGTTTGAAGGAAACTAAAAGCCGCAGGCAGCTGCAGAGTGACCGAAGAATTAAAGAGAATTTAAAGACCGTTGCCTTGGTCGGTTATACGAACACCGGTAAATCCACGCTTTTAAATCTTCTGACCGGCTCGGACGTCGTTTCGCAGAATGCGCTGTTCGTTACGCTTGACCCCACAGCCAGAAAATGCGAAATCGACGGCGAAAATTACGTGCTGATTGATACCGTCGGCTTTATTCAGTCCTTGCCGCACGATATAGTCGAAGCGTTTAAGTCGACGCTTGAAGTCGCATTGAACTGCGATTTGGCGCTGTTCGTTGCGGACGCTTCCGACGATTATCAGCTGCAATTCGATACGACTGTCAAGACGCTTGAAGAGCTTGGCTTCAACAAAAAATATCTGGAAGTGCTGAACAAGTGCGATATGGTTGGGGACGCTTCCGCCCTTCCTTCCGACTGTATTTTGATTTCCGCTAAAGAAGGCACGGGCATTACGGCGTTGAAGGAAAATATAAAAAAGTCCTTTGAAGAGCGCTTCAAAAGACTTGAACTTTTTATTGAGTTTTCCGATTTAAACAAATACGAAAAAATCAGACGTTACGCAAACGAGCTTTCACGCGAGTATACAGATAACGGCGTGAAGTGTGAGATTAAAGTTGAAAACATCTTTGCCGATAAGTTTGCCGAATTTATCGTTTAAAACTTATCCGCCTGGTCCTCATCCGTAATAATCGCGTCGATTTTTATAACTGCGTCATCCCTTATATCGAGGCACTTTCCGCAGTTATCGCAGATTTTATTACTGTCCAAATCGCAGATTTCACATTCGCCGCACCCGGTGCATTCCCTGTCGTATAAAACGCATTCTCCGCCTATATTCATAAGGACTTACCTCCTGCACGAATAATTTACATTGAATTTATAATATTGTCAAGAAATTTTTAAAATAACCGTAAAACTTTGAACAATCGTTTGCGATTTTAAATTTGGTATGTTATAATAAATGTACGGAGGGAATTTATGGCAGAAAAACGTAACAGAAAACAGTATAACGACGATACCGTTTTAAACTTTATTGAAAAATATATGGCGGACAACGGTTACGCTCCGTCGGTGCGTGAAATTTGTAAAGGCTGCAATATTCCTTCTACCGCCACCTGTTTTTCGATTGTCAACGATCTTGCGGACCGCGGTTTGATTGAAAAGAGCAGAGTCGGCGAAAATAAGCGCCGCGCACTGTCCGTAAAGCAGCATGCAATTAAGGTCCCGCTCGTCGGTACGGTTGCAGCCGGTGAGCCCATCTTTGCACAGGAAAATTACGAAGATTTCTTTTCTATCCCCTCCAACCTTTTCGGTACCGACGATATGTTTATGTTGACCGTTAAGGGCGATTCGATGATAAATATCGGAATGTTCAGCGGAGATATGATAGTCGTCAAAAAGCAGCAAACCGCCGAAAACGGTGAAATTGTGGTTGCGCTCGTCGACGACAGTGCGACGGTTAAAAGATTTTATAAACGCGGCGGCAAGTTTATACTCCACCCCGAAAACGACGATATGGAAGATTTCGTCTTTGACGAGGTTTCCATTCTCGGCAAGGTCGTAGGACTTATAAGAAATATGAAATAAAAAAATAAGAGAAGCTCTTTTCGGGCTTCTCTTTATTAATTATATCGATAACAGATACGCGACCTCTTCTTTGGAAAGCTTTCTGTAAGCGCCGCGGTCAAGTCCGCGTAAGTTGATTTCACCGACCTTGATACGCTTTAAAAGCGTAACCTGCTTGCCGATGGCTTCGAACATCTTTCTGACCTCGCGGTTCTTCCCTTCAGTTATGGTGACGTGAATTTTGGTATACGCTTTGTTGGTTTCAACGATATGCGCTTTACACTTTTTTGTAACGTAGCCGCCTATATCCACGCCGCTCCTTATGGGATTAAGCCCCGCTTCGGTTATCGTACCCTCAATCTTTACGAGATAGGTTTTGGGGACTTCATTTGAAGGGTGCGTTAAATGCTGGGCGAGTTCGCCGTCGGTCGTCAGGATAAGCAGTCCTTCGCTGTCGTAGTCCAGTCTGCCAACGGGGTAAATTCTGCCGATATTGGTCGGCATTAAATCCATTACGGTTTTTCTGCCCTTGTCATCGCGCACGGTACACAGATAGCCTTTGGGCTTATTCAAAATATAATATTCGTTTTTCTTTACGTTTACGACGGTGCCGTTAACGGTTACGTTATCGTCGTCGCCTACGTTCTGACCGATTTTTGCAACCTGCCCGTTTATGCTTACGGCGCCGTCCGCGATAAGCTTATCGCATTCCCTGCGGGAAGCTACGCCGCACGCTGCCAAAAATTTGTTTATTCTCATAACTTTATCTTCAATTTAAATTCGTTTACTTAATAGTATACAAATTGTGGCTGAAAATCAAGTTATTTACACAATAAATTTCTAACTTGGCGATTGCCGCTCTGTCCTGTCTGTCCTTGACTTCGCGGATTTCAAAATTCAATTCTTTGCCTTTTTCTACCGTTACGGTATAATCATTATCCAGTTTGCACTGTATGCCGTTGAAAGTGAAAATACGGTCGGCTGAAATGATTTCGTTGCAGTATTTATTGAAGCAGTTTTCGATTATTGCTTCACTTCTGTCCCACATATCGTAGCAGTTTAAAACTACGCAAACGACGTCCATGTTCTCTCGCTTTGCTGAAGACACCAGGCATCTGCCCGCCTTTTGCGTGTACCCCGTCTTTACGCCGTTTGCTCCGTCCAACTTATTTAAAAGCTTATTTTTATTGACAAACGTGCGGTATTCACCGCTGTAATTTTTGGTCGAAACGACTTCGGCAAATACGGGATTGTTCATGGCGTGCCGCGATATATTGCAAAGGTCGCGTGCCGTGGTGTAATGTTGGTCGTTCGGTAAACCGTTAGGATTGGCAAAATTCGTGTCGTTTGCGCCCAATTCCTTTGCTCTTTGGTTCATTCTTTCAACGAATTTTTCAATAGAGCCGCTGTGATGAATTGCCAGCGCGCACGACGCGTCGTTGCCCGAGCGCAGCATCAGGCCGTACAGTAAATCTTTGATTGATATTACTTCGCCCTTTTTCAGGTAAATGCTCGACCCCTCAACGCCTACCGCCTCGTCAGGCACGGTAATTACCTCGTCCAAATCGCATTCTTCGGCGATAATGAGCGCAGTCATAATTTTAGTCGTGCTTGCCATCGGCAGACGTCTGTCACCGTTTTTTTCGTGCAGAACTTTGCCCTGTGTGAGTTCCATGGCAATTTCCGCAACGCCGTCGGCGTCTGCATTAACGGGGCTGCTGAAAGTCATAAGCGAAGCAATCAAGGTGAGGCACACACCGAAGAAAATAGCTCTGCGAATTTTCTTAAACGTTTTCGGACAGTTTGTTAACCAGTTCCCCCGTCTTCTGAATAAGCGTATCAATTGCGCCGTCCTCCATTTTCAATAATCTGCATTCTTTGCCGTCGTCAACCAAAAAACCCTTGGGCTTAACGGTTATAACCGTTCCGTTTCCGCCGGCAAGCTTAAATCCGTCCGCTTCGCGGAAAGTCTTAACGTCGCCGTATTCACCGCCGCCGCCTAAATTTACTACCGTAACCGACGATAACGGAATTACCTGTGCGCCGCTTACGGTCGTTATAGGGTCGCCTATAACGGTGTCTGCGTCAGCAAGTTTTTCGATTGCGAGCGCGGGTTTTTCAAATTGGCTGTCCTTTTGTGTCTTTTTCAATTTAACGTTCATTCAATTTCCCCCAGAAGAAAATAGTGAAAAGCTTTACAATGGTAATAATGTTTATAATACCTACAAGCTTTAAGTAATAGTTGATATGTGAATGTTCGTAGTTTAAAACCGCATAGTTTTTTAATTTGGTTTTACCGCCGTTAATCTTTACGAAGGTATAAACAGCGTCGGTAAGTGCCTTGTTTGCAAGTGCAAAATATGCGTTGTCGGGATTTTGAATACCGTAATCACCCAGCTGCACGATTTTGGTAATACAAAGACTGTTGAACAATTTTAACCAGTTTGTCGTCGTCAAAATTTTGTCGTCTTCTTTTTCTTTATCCTTCTCTTTTACCAATTTCGGCTTTCTTTCGGTATTGATATTCAATATCGTAAAAAGCCTGTACAGCGTGATGTTTATACCCGCATATCTTTCGGACGTCGAAACGTAAACGTAATTAAATACGTGCACGGGAAAGATCGCTATAAAAAACGATATTGCAGAGATATATACCAACGCGTCATTCACAAAACTATTATC
>JAIDIR010000199.1 GCA_029052615.1 Clostridia bacterium
GTGCATACTATGTAATGTATAGTATTAGGCGAAGCGAGGTATTGAAGCGTGGACGCACAGATTAAAAAAGGAGTGCTTGACGCCTGCGTATTGTACGCGATAAGCAAGGGCGAAAGTTACGGATACAAGATAATAACTGATTTACAGGGCGTAATGGAAATATCCGAAAGCACGCTTTACCCCATTTTAAAGAGGCTTGAAGCGGGCGGCGCCGTGACCACCCGAACGCAGGAATTTAACGGCAGGCTCAGGCGGTATTACAAAATAACCCCGATAGGGCTTGATAAACTGAATGAAAGCAAAAGGGATTTTGAGGCGATAAACGCAATATATCTCAAAATTTTCGGTGGAAAGAGATGACTTATATTAAATGGAAAGACGAAGTTGAAAGCTACCTGGTGGGTATGCCGCAGGACGAAAAGCAGAAACTTTTTTCATACTTTTCGGAAATGTACGCCGACAAGCGCGACGCCGGAATAAGCGAGGAACAGATTATAGAAGAGTTCGGCGCACCCTACGACGTTGCCAAGCGCATTTTGGAAGGCGGCAGGGACGGCGACAGGAGCGAGCCCGCGGCAAAGGTTACGGGCGGCGGAAATTATAACTACAATTATTATAATTACAATTACGGCGGAGCACCGCAGGGCGCACCTGCGCCCAATCCCGCGCCTCCTCCCGTCCAACCTCAGCAGCAGGTTGTTCAGCCGATATGCGTGCCCCAACCTCAGCCGCAACCGCAGCCCCAGCCGCAGGCAACGGCTAAGCCGCAAACTAAAACGCCAAGCGCGGGGCATATAATCGCCAGCCTTATACTCGTCGTTATAATGCTGTGGGCTACGGCGGTTATGATAGGCAGTCCGCTGGTTGCCATAGTCGAAGGCTTTATATCGGTGGGCACGGCGATAGGTATGCTCGTATCCTCCTCCGTCACGGCGTCGATTGGCGTTGCGGTAATAGGGCGCGGACTTTTATACGTGGGCGGCGGCTTGATTGCGCTTGCGCCGCTGAGCCTATTAA
>JAIDIR010000002.1 GCA_029052615.1 Clostridia bacterium
CAACGGGCGTAAGAGTTATGTCTACGTATCCGGATACAGTCGCCGACGTTGCCAGATAAATTACGTCGCCCGCCTTTAAGGTAACCGTTCTCGTATAATCCAGGTACTGCACGTACGCCGCGTACTCCTCGTCAGTGTAATCGGCTTTGTCGACGCCCTTACTCCTCGTGCCGCCGCCTACCGTATTGTTGCCTCCCGTAGAAAGGTTGGTGTTGATGTAAGCGCCAACACCGTTTGAATCATACGGGTCGTCGACTACGATTTCCTCGTTTACGGAGAAGTAAATATACGAACGCAATAAGCTGTTGGAAGCTTTGAAGGATAACTGGTACTCGCCTTCGGCAACCGAATCACCCACGGTAAGTTTAACGATCGTTTCAAAGCTTGCAAAAGCGATATTTTCAAGCTTTTCGTTGACGTTGAGATAGGTTACAGGCTCTTCACACGAAGCGATATTTACGGTAAATCCTTCGGTATCGTTACCGGTGAACGCGATAACGACCGCTTCACCCGCTACCGCATGGAATACGCCGCTGCGCTTGTTCATATTCGCGACGTCAAACAAGACGGTGTAGTGAGTTTTATCCGCTTTCATCACGACGCTGACTTTAACGCCTTCTCCAACCGATATCGCGTAATATCCGCTTTCGGCGGCTGTGAAGGCAAAGAACTGTTCGGTTCCGTCCTCGTACTTGCCGGTTGCAACGTTCGTAGTCGAAAGTGTAATATTATTGTCGCCAACCTCAAGCGTATTATATTCGGGTGCTGCGGGCTCTTCGACTTCGCCGCTATGAATGGTAAAGGTATTTTCAGATGCCTTTCCCGCAACTTTTACTACTTTAACTACGTCGCCCTCCTGCAAAGTGACGGTAAGGTAGCGGTCGGTGAAACCTACGTAACCGAAGCAAGATTTTGTGCCGTCGGAATACAAGTTGCCGTTTACGTATACTTCGAATTTACCGGTTTCTGCCTTAAACGTATACGTATCTTGTTCGGTGACGGGCATAAATTCAAGCTCGGTATCTTTTATTGTAAAGTTGCCTTCACCTATGGTGCAGTACTCCCCAACGATATCCGGCTTTTTATTTAGGCTCTCTTCATTTATACTGATAAGGAAACTCTGACCTGTTGTAGGTGCCACAGTTCTGAACTTTAATACCGCATCCGCTGCTGCAGTAAATGTAAGCTTCACCGGAACAAAACTACCAAGACCGAGCTGGGTTTGACTGGACTGCAAGCTATCCTTTGTTAATCTTACGTAATCGCCCGCATGTGCTATTGTAGATTCGCCATCGACGTAATATTGAAGGTCTGCCGTGCAATAACCCTCTATTGCAAAACCTTCAGGTATATTTGCTTTCACTAAGGTTTTACTACTATTGATAAAAGCTGCACTAGTTGTGCCAAAAGTTGCAGTACTAAGATTAAAGTTACTGTTATTCAAACTTACCCAATAAATCGTATAAGTGCCTGCCTCTTCAAAGGTATAGCTAAGATAGGGGTTTGCAGTGCTTTGGCTTACGTAATTTACTCCGGTGGAAAGGCTACTCGCGGCGGCAGCAGTATTACCAGAAGCATTGAGAACCGCGTTGTCATACGCATAAACAATCGCCTTATTGCAGACGGTGCAACGCTGGGATACTGTTTGGGCGGTTTCGTTTACGGTAGGCGCAGCGGTGCTGAGTTTGTGTCCCGTTGCTTTAACTTCGGTCTGTGCTTCCAGAACCGTCTGGCAGACCGCGCACTTTTTACCTGCGGTTAAACCGTCTTCGTGGCACGTAGCCGCTACCGCCGGCAACGTACTCTCGACGTGACCGAGAGAGTCAACCTTTACCTGCTTTACGGTTATTTCTCCGCATACAGTACACTTTTTGCCTTCGGTCAAACCTTCCTCGGTACAGGTCGGGTATTTCTGCGTTAAAGTAATCTCGGTATGATGAGCTGCAATCGTCGTCTGTGCTACGGTTGTTTCTCCGCACACAGTACACTTTTTGCCATCGGTTAAACCGTCCTCGCTGCACGTTGCGGCTTTACCGGTTATAACCTCCTCGGTATGCGGCTTTTTGGCAGTCGCAACGTCAAAGCTTACGTTTACGTCGTTTTTATTATACGTATAGGTAACCGTGCCCGCAGCAGCGCAGGTTGCGGAATCCTCGCCCTTGGTGTAGTCCGTGCTGGTAAGCGCGGGAAGGGTGTATTCCTTGTCCGTCGCCTTAGCATCGCACGTGCCCTCGCCCGAGCATGTTCTGGTTGCCTTACCCGTAGCCTCGTCGGTGGGCTGGGTAGATACAGTCCAGTTACCCCACGCATGGTCGTGTTCGCTCTCGTCTCCGCCGCTGCAGGCTGCCAGCCCGACCGCACCCGCGAGTGCAACCGAGCAGGCAAGTACAGCCAGCAAAGCTTTCCTTGTCTTTTTCATAAACTTTTTACTCCTTACAATTGTTTACAGATAAATGTTTTTATTGTTAAGCAGTGTTGCTTAACAACAGGCAAGGGCGCGCCCTTGCCTGTTGT
>JAIDIR010000020.1 GCA_029052615.1 Clostridia bacterium
ATCTGTATGAGAGACAGACTTAACAACCGAACAATTCGAGGTCGCATGCGGCGATGCACTTTTCGCAATCTTCGTTGCGCACGCCGACTATAATGTTCAACTCGCTGGAGCCTTGGTCAATCATTTTTGCGTTTATATTCGCTTCCGCCATTGCTTTGAAAAGGCGCGCCGAAGTACCGATTGACGACGACATTCCGTGACCGACCGTCGCGATAAGCGCAACGTTTTCCATCACCCTTATGACGTCGGGTTCGGTATCGTTCTTTATTCCTTCGATAATCTGCTCGAGCTTATAGCCCTGCACTTCCTCGCTGTCCAGAACGACGGACATCGTGTCGATTCCCGAAGGGATATGCTCGACCGAAACGCCCTCCCTTTCCAGCACGGAAAGCACTTTGCGGACGTAACCGATTTCGGTATTCATATGGTTCTTTTCAATTAAAATTACGGTGAAATTTTTCTTGCCCGCAATGCCCGTGACGACGTTGCCGTCCGGGGTGTACTGCGAAATGGGAAGAATTGCCGTGCCCTCGTCCTCGGGACGGAACGTATTCTTGATTACTATGGGAATATTCGCCTTGCGCACGGGGAAAATACTTTCGGAATGAAGCACGTTCGCGCCCATATACGAAAGCTCGCGCAGCTCCTTATAGGAAAGATTTTTGATGCGCTTGGGGTTTTGCACTATGCGGGGGTCGCATGCAAGGAAGCCCGAAACATCCGTCCAGTTTTCGTAAACCGAAGCGTTGACAGCACGCGCCACTATCGCGCCCGAAATATCCGAACCGCCGCGCGAGAAGGTCTTAACCTTGCCGTCCGCACCCTTGCCGTAGAAGCCGGGGAAGACGGCTTTTTCCACGCCGTTGACCGCCGAAGAAATTGCGCGGTAAGTCTTTTCGCCGTCAAGCTGTCCGTCCCTTTTAAAGAAAACGACGTCCTCGCTGTCGATAAACTTTGCGCCCAAAAGCTCCGCCATTATGCGCGCGGAAAGGTATTCGCCGCGCGAAGCGGTAAAATCGCTGCTCTTTTCAGCGTTGAGGCGCTGCTCGGTTTCGTCGAGCACCGACTTGATATCCATTTGAATATTCAGTTCTTTGACGATACTTTCAAATCTTTGGCGGACGCTTGCAAAAGCCTGCTTGCAGTCTCCCTTTTCCTTAAGCTCGTCGTAGCAGGCGTACAGAAGGTCGGTGACCTTTATATCTCCGTTAAACCGCTTGCCCGGAGCGGATACGACGACGAATTTCCTCTTTTCGTCGCTTTGAATTATCTTTTTGACGGCTTGCATCGTGTTGCCGTCCGCCATGGACGTGCCGCCGAATTTACATACTTTTAAAGTCATTGTTTACCCTTGAGACTGCGTTTAATGTCTGATTATTTTGCTCTCGATATAATAGCGCTTTTCGTTGCCCTCGCCCATGGAGAAGGTCTTGCGGGGAAGGTTGCCGCCCGTGACGATAAGCTTGAAGAAATCGTCCTTGGCTATTGCGGGAAGAATTACGCCCACACCCATAGAGGAAAAGTTTTTCAGCTCCTCTTCGCCGTGGATATAATCCACCTCGCCGCCGTGTTCGGCCATGAAGTCCGCCACGTATGCGTCAAGTTCGCGGATGCCCTGCGGAACGTCCTCCGCAAAGGGAATTTCCGTGGAAACGCCGTCTATTACAACATATGCTTTTTTGCCCTCTTTCGTCTTTAAACCTTCGGCAAAAGCTTGGGGCTTGTCCGTCTTTATCAGTCTGTGAATGGGCTCGAAAGTGAGCGCGGGGTCGTAGATGTTTACCGCCTCGACAAGCGCGAACCTTGCGGGGTGGTTTTCCGCCTGTTCGGGGGTGAGCGTCTTTTTGACGTTCTCCCAGCAGGTCTTGGCGGTTGCAAGCGAATGGTTGCCGTCGCCAACCGCAAACAGCAGTTTTTCACCGTTGCCGTATCTGTCGCCTTCGCACAGAGAGTTGAAAGCCTGAATGACCTTTTCGGCGTTGGAAATATACGTACCCTTGACGTGTCCGCCGTCCATATTCAGCTCGAAATCGTATAAGACCTTGCCGCGTCTGACGGTGCTTAACACCGCCCCTTCCTTGTCGTCGTACAAAAGCATTACGTGCGGAAGCTCGATGGGCGCGTTCTCCCTGATTTTTACGCGGGGCGGTATTCTTTCTAAAATGGTCGCCTCGGTCGAGCGGATGAGCG
>JAIDIR010000200.1 GCA_029052615.1 Clostridia bacterium
CCTAACAAAGAGTTACCCAATTTAACATTTTTGATATTTTGTTTGGATTTTGCCTTGCCGTTTGACTTAAAAATACAAAATTTGCTATAATAATGAGTGATAAATAATAAGCTTTAAATTGTGAAAAACGCTTAATTACAGGAGTAAATTTTATGGAGTTTAATTACGGAACGGTAGACAGCGTGGAAAATCTTGCGGCCGAAATCAAAAGGGTGAAAAAGGCGCAGGAAATTTACGCCAAGTATACGCAGGAGCAGGTAGACAAGATATTCCTTGCGTGCGCAAGCGCAGCCAACCAGGCGCGTGTTCCCCTTGCAAAGCTCGCTGTTGAGGAGACGGGAATGGGCATCGTGGAAGACAAGGTCATAAAAAACCACTACGCTTCCGAATATATTTATAATCAGTATAAAAACGTAAGGACGTGCGGAGTTATCGAAGAGGATAAGGCGTACGGCGTTACCAAGATTGCCGAGCCCATCGGTATAATCGGTGCGGTAATTCCCACGACCAATCCCACGTCGACGGCAATATTTAAAACGCTGTTGTGCTTAAAGACGCGCAACGGCTGTATTATCAGCCCGCACCCCAGAGCAAAGAATTCAACAATCGCAGCAGCAAAAACAGTTTATGAAGCGGCGGTTAAGGCGGGCGCTCCCGAGGGAATTATAAGCTGGATAGATGTTCCTTCGCTGGAGCTTACAAACCTTTTAATGACCAGCGTTGACACCATTTTGGCAACGGGCGGCCCCGGAATGGTGCGCGCGGCGTATTCCAGCGGTAAACCCGCTTTGGGTGTAGGCGCCGGCAATACCCCCGCAATTATAGACGAGAGCGCGGATATAACTTTGGCGGTCAGCTCGGTTATTCATTCCAAAACTTTCGACAACGGTATGATATGCGCAAGCGAGCAGTCGGTTATCGTTGCGGACAAAATTTATAATAAGGTCAGAAAAGAATTTGCCGACAGGGGATGCTATATCTTAAAGGCGGACGAAATCGACAAAGTAAGAAAGACAATCATAATAAACGGCGCGCTCAACGCAAAAATAGTCGGACAGAGCGCTTACAAGATTGCGGCGCTTGCGGGTGTTGAAGTACCCAATACCGCAAAGATTTTGATTGGTGAGGTGGAGAGCGTAGAGCTTTCCGAAGAGTTCGCGCACGAAAAGCTTTCGCCCGTGCTTGCAATGTACAGGGCAAAGGACTTTGACGACGCGATAGCAAAGGCGGAAAGGCTTATAGCGGACGGCGGTTACGGACACACGTCGTCGATATATATCGACGTGCCCACTGGCGGAGAAAAGCTGAAGGTGTTCCGCGAGGCAATGAAGACCTGCCGAATACTCGTAAATACACCGTCGTCGCAGGGCGGCATAGGCGATTTGTACAACTTCAAGCTTGCGCCGTCGCTGACGCTAGGCTGCGGTTCCTGGGGCGGCAACTCAGTTTCGGATAACGTCAGCGTAAAGCATTTACTCAACATCAAAACGGTAGCGGAAAGGAGAGAAAATATGTTGTGGTTCAGAGCGCCCGAAAAGGTATATTTAAAGAGGGGCTGTCTGCCCGTAGCGTTGGATGAACTTAAAAACGTAATGGGCAAAAAGAGGGCGTTTATCGTTACCGATAATTTCCTCTACAAAAACGGCTTTACGAAGTGCATTACCGATAAGCTGGAAGAGATGGGCATAGCGCACACTACGTTCTTCAACGTGGAGCCCGACCCCACGCTTGCGTGTGCAAAGGAAGGCGTAGCGCTTATGAAGGCGTTCGAGCCCGACACTATAATAGCGCTCGGCGGCGGTTCGGCAATGGACGCGGCAAAGATTATGTGGGTGCTCTACGAACATCCCGAAGCTGATTTCCTTGATATGGCAATGCGCTTCTTGGATATAAGAAAGCGCGTGTATACCTTCCCCAAGATGGGTGAAAAGGCGTACTTTATCGCAATTCCCACTTCAGCAGGTACCGGTTCGGAGGTTACGCCGTTCGCGGTTATAACCGACGAGCAGACGGGTATAAAGTATCCTCTTGCCGATTACGAGCTTATGCCCAATATGGCGATTATAGATACCGATTTGCATATGTCCGCGCCCAAGGGCTTGACTGCGGCTTCGGGTATCGACGCGGTTACGCACGCGCTGGAAGCTATAGCTTCCATGCTTGCAACCGACTACACGGACGGTCTTGCAAAGCAGGCGTTAAAGGTTATTTTCGAATATCTTCCCGATGCGTACGAAAACGGTCAGACCGATTACGAGGCGAGGGAGAAGATGGCAAACGCGGCAACTATGGCTGGTATGGCGTTTGCAAACGCATTCCTTGGTATTTGCCACTCTATGGCGCATAAGCTTGGCGCGTTCCATCATCTGCCCCACGGCGTTGCAAACGCGCTTATGATTGACCACGTTCTGCGCTTCAACGCTTCCGAAGTTCCCGTAAAGATGGGTACGTTCAGCCAGTACGACCATCCTCATACTTTAAGGCGTTACGCGGAAGTGGCGGAATACCTTGGTATCGAAGGCAAAAACGACAAGGAAAAGCTTGAAAATCTTATCAAGGCTATTGACCGGCTTAAAGAAAAGGTCGGCATAAAGAAGACCATCAAGGAATACGGCGTTGACGAAAAATTATTCCTCGACAGCCTCGACGAAATGGTTGAACAGGCGTTCGACGATCAGTGCACCGGCGCAAATCCCCGTTATCCTTTAATGAGCGAAATCAAGCAAATGTACCTTG
>JAIDIR010000201.1 GCA_029052615.1 Clostridia bacterium
CACGGCGACAGCTCGGTATACGACGCGCTGGTAAGATTGGCGCAGGACTTCACCATAAATATGCCCCTTGTAGAAGGTCACGGCAACTTCGGCTCGGTCGACGGCGACCCCGCTGCGGCAATGAGATACACCGAAGCGAGGCTTTCCAAAATCTCTTCGGAAATGCTGCGCGACCTCGACAAGGAAACGGTTGATTTCTACCCGACGTTCGACGATACGGGTATGCAGCCCACGGTTCTGCCCTCGCGCTTCCCCAATATGCTTGTAAACGGCTCTGACGGCATTGCCGTCGGCATGGCGACCAACATACCGCCCCACAACCTCGGCGAGGTTATAGACGGCGTTTGCGCGATGATAGATAACCCCGACATCGACGTGGACGAGCTTATGGAGTACATTCCCGCTCCCGACTTCCCTACGGGCGCGCTCATTATGGGTCGCGGCGGCATAAGAAAGGCTTACAAGACGGGACGCGGAAACATCGTTATCCGTTCGCGCTGCGAGATTGAGGACTATCAGAGCGGCAACCAGACCCGCCAGAGAATAATAGTCACCGAAATTCCCTATCAGGTCAACAAGGCGAAGCTCATCGAAACGATGGCAAACCTCGTAAAGGATAAGAGGATAGAGGGCATTTCGGACATCCGCGAGGAGTCCGACCGCGACGGTATGCGTATCGTTATCGAAATCAAAAAGGACGCAAACGCGCAGGTCGTCTTAAACCTTCTATACAAGCACACCAATTTGCAGATTTCCGACGGTATAATAATGCTTGCCCTCGTGGACGGCGCGCCCAAAATCTGCACGCTTAAGGACTTCATTTATTACTATCTCGAGCATCAGAAGGAAGTTATCCGCAGAAGAACCAGGTACGACCTGGCAAAGACCGAGGAGCGCGCGCATATCCTGCGCGGTCTGGTAATCGCGCAGGCTTCGATTGACGAGGTGGTGGAAGTCTGCCGCAGCGCCGTCGACAAGAACGACTGCGTACAGAAGCTTACTTCCCGCTTCGAGCTGGACGTAAAGCAGGCTACTGCGGTTGCCGAACTCAGATTGTACAGACTGTCCCATCTGGAAGTCGACAAGATTGCGGGCGAGTTGGACGAGCTTGAAAAGGCTATCGCAGACTTCAAGGATATCCTTGCACACGAGAGCAGGGTATACGAAATCATAAGAGCCGACCTTTTGGAAATCAAGCGCAAATATCCTTCGGAGCGCAAGACCGAAATTGCCGTGGACTTCGGCGACATCGACGACGAGGATTTAATTCCCGAGGAGCAGGTAGTAATCTCGCTCACGCACTCGGGCTACGTCAAGAGGTTGCCCGTCGGCGAATACAAGGCTCAGCATCGCGGCGGCACGGGCATCACCGCGCACAGACCCAAGGAAGAGGATTTCGTGGAAAATATGTTCGTCTGCTCCACGCACGACAACATTCTGCTGTTCTCCAACCTCGGCAGGGTATACTCGATTAAGGGCTACCACATACCGGAGGCGGCACGCACGGCGCGCGGCAGGGCGATAGTCAATATCGTTCAGATAGCGCAGGACGAGAAAATCGAAACCATAATACCCTTCAATTCGGAAAAACAGTTTATCTGCTTCGCCACTAAAAAGGGTATGATTAAAAAGACGGACATTTCGCAGTTCGTCAGCATAAACCGTAACGGCAAAATTGCAATCAAGCTTAACGAGGGCGACAGCCTCATTTCAGTTCAGTACTGCTCGGAGGGCGACGAGATAATGGTTGCAAGCCGCAAGGGCAAGTGCATCACCTTCAATCAGGCTGACGCCAGACCTATGGGGCGCGATACCGCGGGCGTAAGGGCAATGAAGCTCGTCGGCAAGGATTGCCTTGTGGATATGATAGTGGTGGACAAGACCAAGGACGTTATGACCGTCAGTGCAAACGGCTACGGCAAGCGTACCGACCCTTCGAACTTCCGTGCGCAGGGACGTGCGGGCAAGGGAATAAAGGCAGGCACGTTCAACGAACTCACGGGCGCGCTCGTGTCCATTAAGCAGGTCACCGACGATGACGACGCAATGCTCATCTCGGACGGCGGCACGATTATAAGAATGCACTGCTCGGATATTTCGCGCATAGGCAGGGCGTCAAGGGGCGTAAGGCTGATGAGGCTCAAAAACGGTGTCGTTGCAACCGTCGCGCTTACCGAACGCGACGACGAGGCGGAAACGCAAGCACCCGAGGAGAGCGCGGCAGACGTTCCCGAAGAACCGAACGACAGCGAAGAATAATAATTGAAGATAAAACAAAGCGCCCTGCGGTCGTATCGACCGCAGGGCGCTTTTTTAATTAAAATTCTTAACTTATCTTTTTCTTCTTTTTGGGATGCTCCTCGCTGCGCTTTTTGGAGCTGTCGACGGAGGACGGCATTATAATCTGCATAATCTTGATAAGCGATTGCGATATAGGGAACGCCGCCTCTATGGCAACCACGATTATCAGTATCTTCGAATAGTGCCACTCGAGTTCGGGCATACCAGCGCACAGTTTGTCGGCAGTGTACGGTATAGCCAACGCCACGACGCTCAGCACGGCCATCACCACGAACAGCACGAGCCTGAATCCGTTGAAGGGCTGGCAGACTCTGAACAGCATCACTAGACCGGAGAAGGTCAACGCCATCATGCACATCGCCGTCTGGAAATTGTTGAATTCGGGACCGCCCAGAGTGCACGTCAGATACATTGCCATTACGCACATTATCATCACGACGGCACCCGAAATACTTCGGCTCATAACGTGTGTTATAAACTTGCCTTCAACTCTCGAATTGTTGGGTTGCAGCGAGAGGAAGAAGGAGGGCGCGCCTATAACCAGCACTTCCAGAAGAAGCATGTTGCTCGGGATGAACGGATACGCTTCCTGCATAATTATGAAAATCGTTGCAAGCACCGCAGTGAACAGCGTCTTCATAAGGTACAGCGAAGCCGAGTTTTTAATGTTATTGATAACGCGCCTGCCCTCGGCAACGACCTTGGGCATGTTGCCGAAGTTATTGTCCATAAGCACAAGGTGGCTGACGTTTCTCGCCGCTTCACTACCGGAGGCAACCGAAATCGCACAGTCGGCTTCTTTAAGCGCTAAAATATCGTTTACGCCGTCGCCCGTCATGGCAACCGTGTTGCCCTCGGTCTTAATCGCGCGCACCAGAATTGCTTTCTGTTCGGGCGTAACACGACCGAAAACGGTATACTTATTGGCAACGTTTTCAACTTCCTTTTCGTTGAGCCCTTCAAGCGAAATAAATTTATCCTCATTGTCAATGCCCGCGCGCTTAGCAAATTCCGAACCGGTTATGGGGGTATCGCCCGAAATTACTTTAACCTGAACGTCGTTGT
>JAIDIR010000202.1 GCA_029052615.1 Clostridia bacterium
ATATATAGGTGCGCGGTTTATTCAACCGTGACCGACTTGGCAAGATTGCGCGGCTTATCGGGGTCGCGCCCTAAAATTATTGCGGCGTGATAGGCAACCAGCTGCAACGCCACCGCCGACGAGAACGGCGAAAGGTTTAGCGGGCTGTCGGGAATTTTCCAGACGGTTGCCGTACCCTTAAGCTTTTCGGCAACGCCGTCCAGACAGGTAATCACCGCGACTTTACCCTTGCGCGAGGCTATCTGGCTTGCCGCGTTAAGGCACTTTTCGGCAAGCGCTTCGTCGCATATTACGAACACACTGAGCGTATTTTCGTCCACTAAGGCAAGCGTGCCGTGCTTCAATTCGCCCGCGGGATATCCGTCGCTGAACACGTACGAAACCTCTTTAAGCTTAAGCGAGGCTTCCACCGCCACGGCGTAGTCGATCCCCCTCCCCAAAAAGAACACCGCCTTGGACTGAGCGCACAGCGCGGCTATTTCCTTTGCACGCTCCGCGCCCTTCACAACTTCGCCTATCCTCGGGCAGACGGATAGCAATTCGGACTGTGCGTCAAAGACGTCGCAAGACAGCTTGGAGATGAGATACAGCGCGGCAAGCTGCCCCGTATAGCTCTTGGTTGCAGCCACGCACACTTCCGCACCTGCGCATACGGGCACTACCATATGCGCCACGCGGGTTATTGCGGAGTATCCGCAGTTGGTCACGGCAACCACCCGCGCACCGGCCTTTTTAAGCTCCTGCACCGCCTCCACCGTGTCCGCCGTTTCGCCGCTCTGGCTTATGGCAAGCACCAAGGTTGCGGGCGTTACGCGCGGCGGGAAATAGCGCAGCTCGCTTGCTATTTCGACCTGACAGAACACGCCGCACCTGTCGGAAAAGAAGCGCCTTGCGGCAAGCCCCGCGTTGTACGCCGTGCCGCACCCCGTCATAATAATTCTGTCCGCGCCGCGCACGTATTCGGACAGCCGCTTGACGTCCACCGTCCTGAAAAACCCTTCGCACGTTTCGCGCACGGTGCGCTGCGTTTCGTGTATTTCCTTAATCATATAGTGCGCGTAACAGCCCAGCCCCGAATTGAATTGGTCCAGAAATACCGGGCGGCGAACGCGCATTACGGGGGTGAGCGACGAGTTGTAGAAACGCGCCGACTGCGCGGTTATTACTGCAAAGTCGCCGTCCTCGGGCACGCAGACCGAAGTAACTTCCGCTGGAAGAGCAGGCACGTCGCTGCACAGCGTTACGCCGCTTTCCGAAAAACCGACGACGACGGGGCTTTTATATTTGACGGCGATAATGCCGTCGAAATCCCTGCAAAGCACCGCCAGCGCGTAGGAGCCTTTAAGCCGCTCCACCGCCTTTGCAACCGCGCTTAAAGCGTCACCCTTATAATATTTGTCAATCAGCTTAACTATAACCTCGCTGTCCGTCTGGGACAAAAATTCCGCACCGTCCGCAAGCAGCTCGGCTTTAAGCTCAGCAAAGTTTTCGATTATGCCGTTATGTACTATCGAGAACGCGCCCGAGGTATGCGGATGCGCGTTTTGGTCGGAAGGCTCGCCGTGAGTCGCCCAGCGCGTATGCCCGATAGCCACGCCGCCCGAAAGCGCCGCCGCGCCCTCTTCCAGCCCGCTCACCCTGCCGCCGCGCTTGACGGTTGCAATTGCGCCGCCGCTAAGAACGGACAGTCCCGCCGAATCGTAGCCGCGGTATTCCAGCCGCTTCAACCCCTCCAGCACTTCCGCAACCGCGTTGCCGCGCCTTTTAGCCACCCCTATAATTCCGCACATACCTATTCCCCCTCGCCCGACAAAAGGGCGTTTTCAAGCTCTCTGCATATCCGCCCGCACTCTTCCTGTCCGGGCGCTTCCACCGTTATTCTTACGACCTCTTCGGTACCCGACGGGCGCACTATCAGCCGCCCGCGCGCGCCAAGCTCCTTTTTAGCGCGCTCCACCACCGCAATCACCGCCGCACTTTTTACCGCGGCAACCTTATCCCGAACGCGCACGTTGACCGTCATCTGCGGTTTTTTGTAAAAGCCCTGCAACAGCTCGGAAAGAGTTTTGCCGCGCTCGACCATTGCTTCCATAATCATAATTGCCGTCACCAGTCCGTCGCCCGTGTTTTCAAGCTTGCCGAATATGACGTGCCCCGACTGCTCGCCGCCAAGCACCGCGCCGCTTTCGCACATCTTTGCATAAACGAAGCTGTCGCCCACGGCGCACTCCTCAACGGCAATCCCCTCGGCGGCAAGGCTTTCCTTCAGCCCGCCGTTGCTCATAACCGTTGCCACTATTCTGTCGCCCAGCAGTTCGCCCTTTTCCTTCAAAAACTTTGCGGCGATATACAAAATACCGTCGCCGTCGACAATTTTCCCGCGTTCGTCCACGCATATGCAGCGGTCGGCGTCGCCGTCAAAGGCAAAGCCAACGTCCAGCGCGTTGTCCTTTACCGCCCTTGCAAGCGCCTGCGGAGAGGTCGAGCCGCACCCGTCGTTGACGTTTATGCCGTTGGGATTATCGCCGATTGCGTACACGGTTGCGCCCAGCGCGTCGAACACGCTGCGCGCGATTTTATAGCCGCTGCCGTTAGCGCAGTCCAGCCCGACCTTAACGCCCTTGTAGGAGCAAGTCGAAAGCGAAATAAGGTGCCCCGTATAGCGGTTTCTGCCCGCAACGTAGTCCACCGTCCGCCCTATTTTGTCGCCCCTTGCAAAGGGCACTATAAACGGCTCGCCGCCTATAAAAAGCTTGCCGTCAATATAGTCCTCGATAAGGTTCAAAACGCCGCGTTCCATCTTTTCGCCGCGCGAATTTATAAGCTTTATGCCGTTATCGCCGAACGCGTTATGGCTTGCCGAAATCATTACTCCGCAGTCGAAACCTTCGCACCGCGTAACGAACGATACGGAGGGCGTTGTTGTGACGTGCATTATGTATGCGTCGCCGCCGGAAGCGGTAACACCCGCGGCAAGCGCGTATTCCAAGGTATAGGAGGAAAGGCGCGTATCCTTGCCGATAACCACGCGGCATCTGCCGCCCTTTGCGGTGTAATACCAGCCGAGAAATCTGCCCACTTTAAACGCGTGCACGCTGGTTATACTGTCGCCCGCGCAACCGCGAAAACCGTCCGTCCCGAAGTATTTACCCGTCATACCACCTCCCGCGCATATGCAAAAAACCGCATTTACACCCATAATATGCGTGGGGCTACATAAAAGTTACGGCGCATATGCATTCGCGCCGATATGCGTTTGAACGCAAGAATTTTTACAACGAAAAAAGCCCCGCGGCTTATTGCCGCGGGGCTGATTATTATAATGTTACTATTAAATTGGTGTTATTTCTATTCTGTAAATTGCAG
>JAIDIR010000203.1 GCA_029052615.1 Clostridia bacterium
CGTATTCACAGTCTACTTTTAGCGTTATCTGCGGCAGGGTTGCGGGCACGAGCTGAAGCGCCGCTTCCACGTCGCACACCACCACTTCCGCGCCCGAAAGCAGTCCGCAAATGCCTTCAATCCTGCGGAAAAGCGCGTCCTTGGAAACCGCCGTTTTGTATAAAAGAACGTCGTCCTTGGCGGAAAGCAGAGCGCACTTTTTGCCCGACAGCACCTTTATTGCCGCGTACGCCTTGCCCGCCGTAACCGCGTCCGCCGCGATATATAAAACAGGGCGTTCGATTACGCTTGCCGTCAGATATTTGCGGCTGTCGGCAACGCCGAAAACCGCCGTCGGAGCACCGAGGCGGAGGTCGTTTGCTATTGCGGGGTAGTCCCCTTTTAAATTTTCGAAACTGAAAAAGTTTTTCACCCGCATTCTCCGTTTTGCCGTGTGTGAAACGGGTAAGTAAAGTCTGTTTTAATCAGCCGTTGAAGTCGGTCATCACCCTTTCGCAGGGGGTGCCTTTGGCAAGCTCGATTGCCGCTTCAGCCGCGCGCGAGCAGGCGGAGATAAACAGCTCGTAATCCTCCGCGCGGACGTTGGAAAGTACGTAGTCGATAATTGGAATACTTATCTCGGGGTCGCGTATGCCTATGCGTATGCGCTTGAACGCCGCCGTGCCTATCTCCGCAATTACCGAGCGCATACCGTTGTGCGTGCCCGCGCTGCCGTCGGGGCGGATGCGTATTTTGCCCTTGGGAATATCGTAGTCGTCGTACAAAATCACCAGCTCGTCGGGCGTTGCCTTGTACTTGGCAAGCAGCTGTTTAACCGCCCTGCCCGAATTGTTCATATAGGTGAGCGGCTGGGCAAGAATAACCTTTTCGCCGTATATATGCGCTTCGGCGGTCAGCGCCTCGCACTCCCTTTTTTTGAACTTGACGCCCAGCATTTTTGCCGCGTCGCCAACCGCGAGGTAGCCCATATTGTGAAATGTTTTAAAATACTTTTGCTCGGGGTTGCCGAGCCCGACTATTATAAACGTAAGGCGTACCTCCTCAGAAAATTAAAGCCACGGCTCAGCGCTGTGGCTTTTCGGTTTTGATTTAGTCGTAAATCTTGCTCATGGGGCGATCCATGTATACATTTTCTATCGCATTGGCGAAAATGGTTGCCGTGGAAATCATCTTGAAGATGGGAAGCATTTTCTCCTGCGGAATGTTTATGGTGTCAAGCATTGCAAGCTCGGTTATGGGCGAAGCCGCAAGCCTTTCGATTGCGGGACCGGATAAAACGCCGTGCGAGCAGCAAGCGTAAATTTCCTTTGCGCCCGCTTCCTTTAACGCCTTTGCGCCCTGCACTATCGTGCCCGCGGTGTCTATCATATCGTCGACCATAAGGCAGTTTTTACCCTGAACGTCGCCGATTATGTTCATAACCTCCATAACGTTCGCCTTGGGGCGGCGCTTGTCGATTATCGCCATCTTGGCGTCCATTCTTGCAGCAACCTTTCTTGCCCTGCCTACCGAACCGATGTCGGGGGAAACGACTACGAAATCTTCGTCCACCTTGGGTTTGAAGTGGTTGTACAGCGTGGGACCGCCGACGAGGTTGTCCAGAGGAATATCGAAGAAGCCCTGAATTTGCAGACAGTGCAAATCCATTGTCAGAATTCTGTCCGCACCCGCACTTGTTAAAAGGTTTGCAACCAGCTTTGCGGTGATAGGCTCGCGCGAGCGCGCCTTTCTGTCCTGACGGGCGTAACCGAAATAGGGAATAACCGCGGTGATACGGCCCGCGCTTGCGCGCTTTGCCGCGTCAATCATAATGAGCAGCTCCATAAGGTTGTTGTTTACGGGATAGCTGGTGGACTGGATAAGGAAAACGTCCTTGCCGCGCACCGTTTCGTCAAAGCGAACGTAAATTTCGCCGTCGGAAAAGTGCGTAACTTCCATTTCGCCGAGCGTGGTGTTAAGCTGCTTTGCAATCGCTTCCGCCAAAGGTCTGTTGGAATTGCCCGAAAAAATCTTGATTTCGTTGCCGTGGTTAATCATCTGGTTTTGCCTCCGTTATTCTTTCGTATAAATTTTTAAAGCTTTGCCGCCTTATCAACTGTATTTAATTTTACTTTGTTACTCGTTTAAAGTCAAACGATACGCCCACAAAAAATAATGTGTTTTAAAATGTTAGAAAGTAACTTTTGAGTGAAAAGTTTTACTTTTTTTCGCGCGTGCGCATTTCGGAAAAGAAGCGGGAAAGAATGCCGCGGCACTCCTCCTCCATAACGCCGCCCTCGACTTCTATCTTGTGGTTTAAAAGATTTGCCGAGGCAATGTCGTTTGTGAGCGAGCGCCCCTTATCCTCGTACGCGCCGAAATAAATTTTGCGTATGCGCGCGTTCAAAGCCGCGCCCATGCACATGGGGCAGGGCTCCAGGGTCACGTATAAATCGCACTCGGGAATACGCCAGCTTTTAAGTTTTTTGCACGCCTTTTCAATCGCCTCGATTTCGGCGTGGGCGGTGGCAATCTGCTTTTTGGTTCTGCGGTTGTGTCCGCGCGCAATGACCTTGCCCTCACAGACGATTACCGCGCCGATGGGCACCTCGCCCTCCTTTAAAGCCGCCTCCGCGCACTTTAACGCGCTTTTCATAAATTTATTTTCTTTCATAATTTTCCGTAAAATATTTCAGCAGTCCGAAGCACTCCCGTATTGAGTGCAGCCTTTGTATGGGGTGGGAAAGGCTGTCGTCGCCGCACTCCACCGTGTAGGCGGGTATGCCCAGCTTTTGTATGCACCAGTCCTTGTAGCCGCCCGCACTGCCGACTATCTTTTTGACCTTATAGCCCGTGTGTTCGGCGATAATTTGCGCGCCGCGCTCGTCGCCTTCGCCGTTGAATTCCCAGTAAATTTCGCCGCCCTTGGTGTGGAAGCTGAGCGTAACGAAGGGCTTTACGCGTAGCGTAAACCGCACGAGAGCCGCGCTTTCGCACTCCGACAGCGGATAGTCGCCTATACAGTTTTCCGAGCCGCGCGTGCGCGTATTCAGCCTGCCCGTGCCCCAGTCCGCATCGAAATTACAGTTTAAATCAACGCCGCGCGCGTTGGCTTTCCACATAGGGTCGCGCCGCTCGCAGATTGCAACGCCGTCGGGATTGAGCAGCGGAATTATCCAGCCGCCGCCCTTTACGCCCTCCCTGATATGCTTGATTGCAAGGCGCGCCGTTATGAACTCGCGCGCGTGCACGGCGTAGACGGCGATAAACTGTTTGCCGAAGTCGCTGCCGACGTGAAAGGCGTAAATATTTCTGCCCTGCGGCGTGTAGCCGATGACGCACTTTTTGCCCCTGTAGGAAACGTAGAAGTTGGAAATTTCGCGGTATAACACACAATATTGTAT
>JAIDIR010000204.1 GCA_029052615.1 Clostridia bacterium
GCATGATGGACACCATCCTGAACCTCGGTCTTAACGAGGACGTAGTAAATACCATTGCAACCAAATCGGGCAACCCCCGCTGGGCTTGGGACTGCTACAGAAGATTTATCCAGATGTTCTCCGACGTCGTTATGGAAGTCGGCAAGAAATATTTCGAAAAGCTCATCGACAAGATGAAGGAAGAAAAGGGCGTTGAATTCGACGTCGACCTCGACGCGAACGATTTAAAAACCCTTGCAAATCAGTTCAAGGCGGAGTACAAGGCTCAGCTTGGCAAGGACTTCCCCGACGACCCCAAGGAACAGCTTTTCGAAGCAATCAAGGCGGTATTCCGCAGCTGGGACAACCCCCGCGCGAACATTTACAGAATGGACCACGACATCCCTTACAGCTGGGGTACCGCGGTAAACGTTCAGATGATGGCGTTCGGCAACATGGGCGACGACTGCGGCACGGGCGTTGCGTTCACGCGTAACCCCGCAACGGGCGAAAAGGGTCTTATGGGCGAGTTCTTAATGAACGCTCAGGGCGAGGACGTCGTTGCAGGCGTTCGTACTCCTATGCCCATCGCAAAGATGGCGGAAGTGCTTCCCGACGTGTACAAGCAGTTCTTAAAGGTTTGCGACACGCTTGAAAAGCATTACCGCGATATGCAGGATATGGAATTCACTATCGAGCAGGGCAAGCTTTATATGCTTCAGACCCGTAACGGCAAGCGTACCGCTGCCGCGGCTATCAAGATTGCGTGCGACCTCATAGACGAAAAGATGATTACCGAAAAGGAAGCGCTTATGCAGATTGACGCTAAGTCGCTCGATATGCTTCTGCATCCCCAGTTCGACCCCAAGGCTTTGAAGGAAGCTGACAAGATCAACGTGGTCGGCAAGGGTATTGCGGCTTCTCCCGGCGCGGCTGCTGGTGCAATCGTATTCACCGCAGAGGACGCGGTTATAGAGGGCAAGAAGGGCAAGAAGGTCGTTCTCGTCCGTCTTGAAACCTCCCCCGAGGATATCGAGGGTATGAAGTACTCCCAGGGTATTTTAACCGTTCGCGGCGGTCAGACTTCGCACGCGGCGGTAGTTGCGCGCGGTATGGGTACCTGCTGCGTATCCGGTTGCGGCGACATTAAGATGGATGAAGAGAACAAGTGCTTCACCCTTGCAGGCAAGGTTTATCACGAGGGCGACGGCATTTCGCTTGACGGCTCGACCGGTAACATCTACGACTGCCTCATTCCCACCGTACCCGCAGACCCCAACAGCGGCTACTTCGGCAGAATTATGGAGCTTGCCGACAAGTATAAGGCGCTGGGCGTAAGAACCAACGCGGATACCCCCGCAGACGCAAAGCAGGCGGCGGCGTTCGGTGCGCAGGGCATCGGTCTGTGCCGTACCGAGCATATGTTCTTCGACCCTTCCAGAATTGGCGCATTCCGCGAAATGATTTGTTCGGACACCAAGGAAGAGAGGGAGAAGGCGCTCGCTAAAATCGAGCCTATGCAGCAGGCGGACTTCGAAGGACTTATGGAAGCTCTCGAAGGTCAGCCCGTAACCATCCGTTTCCTTGACCCTCCTCTTCACGAGTTCGTTCCCACCGACGAGGCGGATATTGCGGCGCTTGCAAAGTCGCAGGGCAAGACGGTTGCGCAGATTAAGCAGATTATAAGCGACCTCCACGAGTTCAACCCCATGATGGGTCACCGCGGCTGCCGCCTTACCGTAACCTATCCCGAAATCGCCGTTATGCAGACCAACGCGGTCATTAAGGCGGCTATCGCAGTGCAGAAGAGGCACAAGGACTGGAAAGTCGTTCCCGAAATTATGATTCCCCTCGTTGGCGAGGTTAAGGAGCTTGCGTTCGTAAAGAAGACGGTTGTGGAAACCGCCGACGCGGTTATCAAGGCTTCGGGCGTTGACCTCAAATACGAAGTCGGCACCATGATAGAAATTCCCCGTGCGGCACTCACCGCCGACGAGATTGCAAAGGAAGCGGAGTTCTTCTGCTTCGGCACCAACGACTTAACGCAGATGACCTTCGGCTTCTCGCGTGACGACGCGGGCAAGTTCCTGCCTTCGTACTATGCGGGCAAGATTTACGAAAGCGACCCGTTCAGCCGTCTGGATACGATAGGCGTCGGCAAGCTTATGGAAACCGCCGTCAAGCTCGGCAAGGGCGAACGCAAAGCGCTTCACTGCGGTATCTGCGGCGAACACGGCGGCGACCCTTCGTCCATCGAGTTCTGCCACAAGATCGGTCTGGACTACGTTTCTTGCTCGCCTTACCGCGTGCCCATCGCGCGCCTCGCAGCCGCTCAGGCAAATATCAAGAATCCGAGAAAGTAATTATAGAAATCAAAAC
>JAIDIR010000205.1 GCA_029052615.1 Clostridia bacterium
GTTTACACATTGCGCGGCTATAATTATCTCACGATAAAGTTTGGCATGCACTAATTTTTTCATATTCTCTCTTATGGAAAACCCGCGGCACTTCGGTGCCGCGGGCTTTCTGTTTTTTCAATTTAATTAGCCAATCGTTTCAACGTTGATAAGGTTGCTGTTGCCGCTCTTTCCGTTGGGCGTACCGCCGGTCAAAACAATCCTGTCGCCCTTGCTAACAAGCCCCGTATCTATTGCGGCGCGCTTTGCGTAGTGGAAGAGTACGTCCACCGAATAGAATTCCTCGCTCATAACGGGTATAACGCCCCAGCTAAGCGCAAGCTTTCTGTAAGCGCGCTCGTCGGTGGTCATACCTATAATATCAATCATAGGTCTGAAACGCGAAACCGTTCTCGCCGTGCCGCCCGTACGCGTGCACACTACAATAACCTTCGCGCCTATGTCCTGCGCAAGCGTGCAAGCCGAGTGCGAAAGGGCTTCGGCAAGGTTTTTAACGTGGTAATCGCTGTCCTTAATGTAGGCTATATAGTTGGTGTTAATCTCCGCCTGCTGTGCGATTTTCGCCATGGCGCGCACCGCCTCTACGGGGTAAGCGCCCGCCGCCGTTTCGCCCGAAAGCATAATGGCGGAGGAGCCGTCGTAAACGGCGTTAGCCACGTCGGAAATTTCCGCTCTGGTGGGGCGTGGCTGTTTAATCATAGATTCCAGCATTTCGGTTGCGGTAATCGTACGCTTGCCGCGTATACGGCACTTTTTGATTATCGTTTTCTGAATGGCGGGGAGTTCTTCAAAGGGCACTTCCACGCCCAAATCGCCGCGCGCAACCATAATGCCGCCGCAAACGTCTATAATGCTGTCAAGGTTATTAAC
Organism: Clostridia bacterium; assembly: GCA_029052615.1. Taxonomy (GTDB): domain Bacteria; phylum Bacillota; class Clostridia; order Christensenellales; family Borkfalkiaceae; genus Coproplasma. The sequence continues at coordinate 871 of JAIDIR010000205.1, forward strand.
GCCCGCGCGGTTTTCGATTTTTGCTATAATTTCAATCTGGTCGTCCTTGTCGCCGCACTCTCTCAGCCAGTTTCTTACGTCTATAACGTTCTGCGCCTTGGAAACGAAGGAGCACGCAACGAAATCAATTCCCTGCTCTACGCCGAACTTCAAGTCGGCTTTGTCCTGCTCGGAAAGGTATTCCATTTCCAGCTCCTTGTCGGGGAAGAACATCGACTTGCGGTTTGAAAGCTCGCCGCCGACCAAGACCTTGCAAATGACGTCGGGCTTTTCTACTTTGACGACCTCAAAGATAATAAGACCGTTGTTAAGCAAAATTTTATCGCCGGGGAACATCTGCTCGCAAATGCCCGCAAAGGAAACCGAAACGCGCGTCTTGTCGCCCTCTATCTCGTCGGTGGTAAAGGTAAAGGTGTCGCCTTCTTTCAAATTGACCTTGCCTTTCGCAAAGGTCTTAATGCGGAATTCGGGACCCTTGGTGTCCAAAAGAATGGGCAGGGGGACCTTCTTTTTTTCGCGCACTCTCTTTATAAGGTCGATTTTTACGGCGTGCTCCTCGTGCGTGCCGTGCGAAAAATTGAGTCTTGCAACGTTCATACCCGCGTCAATCATCTTGGATAAAACTTCTTCGCTCTCGCTTGCGGGACCCAGCGTACAAATAATCTTAGTTTTCTTCATAGTTTACTCCTGAAATTTTTTACGCCTTTATTTTAAAATAAATGAAAGTAAATTGCAATAATAATTCGTAAATAGTTGTACAAAAAATTAAAATCGTGTTAAAATGTAAAAAATCCGAGTTAATTATACGGTTGCGGGCAAAGAAATTTGCGTGAGGAAAGTCCGAGCATCACAGGGCAAGGGTGCCTGTTAACGGCAGGTGAAGGCGACTTCAAGGAAAGTGAACAGAAATATACCGCAGCTTTAAGCTGTAAGGTTGGAATGGCGAGGTAAGAGCTCACCGTAGCGGCGGTAACGCGGCTAGCCAGTCAAACCCCACCCGATGCAAGATTGGGATAATACCTAATTTAGATATAGGGGCTGCCCGTCCGGTATTATCCGTTAACATCGCTCGAACCGTTCGGCGACGAACGGTCTAGATAGATAACCGTACACGACAGAACTCGGCTTACAGATTAATCTCGGATTTTATCTTTGCGCCGAAACGGTTTCACGCTTCGGCGCAAAGATATTTAAATGTGGCAAATATGAACTTTTTTCAATATATATACAACGAGGAAATAGGCGACCGCGCCTTCGATTATCTTCTTTCACTGTGCGATAGTGCGGAAATGCTGTACGCTTACCGCGACTACGATTCTGACGGACTTGAAATAACCGCGCTCGGCACTGAATATGAGGGGTTAATTCCCGCAATAACAGGCAAACGAAAAGGTGAAAGTTGGGGAATGGAAGGCAGAATTTATAAATTTGCTCTTACCGACGAAGTTAAAAAATTTATAGTTCGCGAAGATTTATCGGCAATGCCGCAAATAGTAAAAGGAGTGTGGCTTGAAAATTTGATTTTGTACTCGGGCGGTAAGAAAGTG
>JAIDIR010000206.1 GCA_029052615.1 Clostridia bacterium
CTCCACACCGCCTGAGAAGGCAAAGTGTCCGCCTGGGGCGCTTCGCTGGTGCGGAAATAAACCTCGTAATCGCCTTCGGCGTTCTTGACCGTGCATGTCTGCGTACCGCTCTTGACCATCGACGAATAGGTTAAGTCGGTCGTCAAAAGCACGCCGTTCTTATAGTCGCGGAAGTTACGCGTTGTCTGCGTTGCGATTGAAGCCGAGGTTACGCCGTACGAATAGGAATGATACTGCTCCTGCGAATCGAACACCGAAACTACGTACGCCAGATTTTCCGCACAAGTGTGCGCGGTGGGAAGACTGCCGTCGTCCGGTGGCGTAAGTCTGGTAATTTCTATATTATCGGGCTCGGTTAAATCGGTCGACTTGCGTACGCAACCCGCCGCACCTGCGGACAGAGCTGCAACCGCCGTGACCGACAGAGCCGTAGCCATTAATTTTTTAAGTGAAAATTTACTCATTTTTAATCTCTTGCACGGACCTATCGACAATAAGTGCGCGATATGACATTATCCGTGATAAAACTATTATAATAGTTATAAACAACGTTGTCAACAGTTTTGAAGGCGCTTGTCATAAAAAAGTATTACTGTACGCGTTAAATTATTACAAAAAACGATAAAATTTATCAAAAACCGCCTAAAACTATAATATATAATGACAAGAAAAATTACAACGGAGATTTTGTCATATGTCGGACGTGATATTTATGAACGGCGCTCGGGGCGGCGCGGGCGTGACGACCTGTGCCGTAAAGCTGGGAATTGCACTAAGCGAGGCGGGCGAGCGCACGCTTATAGTCGACGGCGATACCGAGTGCGCAAGCGGTCTGCAGATAAGCGGTTTGCAGGGCTTGAACGTCTACACCCTTGCCGACGTCGAGACGGGCGCGTGCCGCGTCAAACAGGCGATTTTGCAACACCCCTCTTCCCCCAACCTTTACGTTCTGCCCTCGCTCGGCTGTACTGACGGCGGGTGCGCGGAAAGGGCGGTTGCCGAGTGCGAGCCGCTGTTCGATTACGTAATCTGCGACTCGATTGCGCGAAGCGCCTGCCGCCGCGCTCTGCTGGTGAGCGACCCCTACCACTCCTCGCTGGCGGGAGCGAAAAAGCGGGGCGGCGAGCTGAAGGACGCGGGATTTAAGGACGTGGGGCTTTTAATCAACAAGGTCAACGGCGGACTGGTTTTCGACGGCGCAATACTTACGCCGCAGGAATTTGCAACCGTCGTGCGGCTTCCCCTATGGGGAGTTATTCCCGAGGATTTGTCCCTGCCGCTCAATAAAATGCGGTCGGGCACGAAAAAGGCGTTCGCGCTTACCGCCGCGCTCATTTCGGGCAAGGGCAAAAAGACCTACGGCGTGGTGAAAGAGTATTTGGGCGTGAAGGGAATTATCAAGCGCAAGATGAGGGAACGCGTATGAACGTAGAAGTAACAGCAGACCGCGAGCAGATGACCGACGAGGAAAAGGAACTTTTTTTATGCGACCTGAAAGTCGTGTGCGCAGAGTATTTTGAAGCGGACGGAAAATATTCGATGGACGTCACGCGGACCGAAAAGGGTTTTTCCGTGTGCATAATATTCGACGCCGTGAGAATTAAAAAATTTAAAAAACCGCGTTAAAAAAAGAGCCGACGAACAGTCGGCTCTTTGCATAATTACTCATTTTTATTCAGTTTGCGTAAATGACCTTGACCGCCCTTTCAAGCTGCTCGTCGCCGTAAGTGACGTCCCACTCCGCCTTGACCGTCCTGCAGCCCTGCCCGACGTTCAGCCCTATATCGTGTATGCTCACCTCGCCCTTGGGCCAGTAAATTTTTGCCGTGGTCAGTTTGAGCGCCTCGCCCGTGAGCGGGTTGGGGAAGGTCGTCTGCATAATGCCCTTGCCGTAGGTGCGGCAATTTTTATCCGCCGTGTGCGAAAAGGCGAGGTACTTTTCCGAGAAGTCCGAAATATAGACGTCGCCGTAGTCAATAACGCCGTTGTCGATAAGCACGCCGATTAACGCTTCGGAAGCGCTTGCCGTGCCGTTATCCGCAAGCACGCTTACCTTGGTGCCGGCGGGAAGCTGCGACGAGCGCGGGTAACCGACCTTTATTGAATACGCCTCTCTTTTACCGTCCTTATACACGGCAATCATGCCGATTTTGTTGCGTTCGGGCAATTGACCCGTATATATGCCCGAAATATCGCACATTACGTCCACGTATCCGCCGCCGTTGCCGCGCAAATCGAGAATGAGCGACGTGCATTTCTGCGCGTTGAAAATTTCTAAGAGCGAAGCCATTTCCCAGGCGGCGCTGCCGTAAAACTGGTCTAGTCTGAGATAAGCCGCACCGTCGGGCAGATAATCTATTCCCCCGTCGGTCTTTTTAACGTTCGCCCCGTCCGAATCGTAAACGACGCTCCACTGCGCGGTGGAAGTACTCAT
>JAIDIR010000207.1 GCA_029052615.1 Clostridia bacterium
CAGGGAATTACCGAAATCGGCAGATACGCCTTTGCCTATGACGAAAGCATTAAAGAAATTATAATCCCCGATACCGTTCAAACGATTGACGAAGGAGCATTTTACGACTGTTTATCGGTGGAAAAAGTTACAATCGGTTCAGGAGTAAAATTTATAGATAAAAACGCATTCCATAAATGTGAAAATATATCGTACGTAAATTATACGGGTACGCTGACCGACTGGTGCAAAATCGACTTTGCCTATACCGAAAGCCAACAGACTGAAAGAATGCAAACAGTCAGTATCGACAAAGATATAAGGTATTCCAATCCCACGTTCTTTGCGCACGACTTGCATATTAACGGCGAGCTTATTACCGAAGTGATTGTGCCGCAGGAAATCACAGCGGTAAAATATGCAACGTTCGCGCGCTGTACGTCCATTACTAAAGTCGTACTGCATGAAAATGTAAAAAGCATAGGTTATTATGCGTTTGTAACCTGTACGGGAATAAACGAGATTGATTTGGGTGGAGTGCAGATAATAGACGCGTCATCTTTTGACGGCTGTTACGGAATTACGCGCTTAACTCTGCCCGAAACCTTGCAGGAAATAAAAAGCGGGGCTTTCCGTGCGGCTGAGAAAATTATTGAAGTTTATAACTTGTCCAAACTTAATCTTGACATAGGACGGGCTACCAACGGGTACGTTGCCAAGTATGCCACACACGTATACGCTGAAGTGCCCGCCGAAAGCAATTTTTTAACCGACGAAGACGGCTTTGTATGGTATACGAACCCTGAAATAGAAAGCGTAATATTCCTCGTGGGATACGTGGGTACGAAAACGGAAATAACCGTTCCCCTTACGTATGAAAATAAATCGGTAATTTTGAATGAATGCGCTTTTGCCGGCAACACCGTTCTTAATAAAGTGACGTTCGAGGAAGGCTTTGACGCGATACCCAACCGCTTGTTTGCGTATTGCTTTTCCTTGAAAGAGGTTATTTTACCGCAAACGGTCAAGTCTATCGGCGACCATGCATTCTGGTCAAGCGGTTTGGAAAAAATTGTTTTGCCCGAATGCTGTACGAAAATTACGCAATACGCCTTTTCGGAATGTAAAAATCTCGATATGACCATAAAAGCAAAAGAGCTTTCAATCGAGAAATACGCGTTGGGGTCTAATACCAATCTTAAAATTACGTTTGCAGGAACGGTGCAGCAATGGAGCAATTACGTAAATGCGCTGAACACCTCTACGGAAACTAAGGGTATATTGTACGACACCGATTTTACCGCCGTTTGCTCCGACGGAACTTATAAAGCTTACGGAATTTAATATAATAGAATAAGCAAAAGAAAAGCCGGACTGCTTTTAAAGCACAGTTCGGCTTTTATAATGTACGAATAATTTTCCGTAACCTGTTATAAATTATGTTTGTGTTTTGACCGGGGCGGTGGTATAATTAAGAAAAACTGATGGGAGGCGGTATATGGAAGAGTTACAGGGCGTTTTGCAACAGCTTTACGAATTGATAGAACAAGACGTTCCCGACGCCGAGCTTGCCGAAAGCTTAAGCGACTATCACGAAGGCGATATCGCCGACATATATCCCCACCTGAGCGAAGAGGCGCGCAAGCGCCTTGCGCGCGTGCTTTCCCCCGACGTGCTTTCCGACGTGTTCAGTTATCTGGAAAATGCGGAAGACTACATCGAGGATATGGACACCGAACACGCGGCCGACATAATCGAGTGCATGGACGCGGACGACGCGGTAGACCTTTTGGACGAACTGGAAGAGGACACCCGCGACGAGATTATAAAGCTGCTGGACGACGAAGCCGCAGAGGACATTAAGCTTATCAATTCCTATGAGGAAGACGCGGTGGGCAGCCGAATGACCACCAACTTCATTCTCATCAAGTCGGATATGAGCGTAAAGGCGGCAATGAAATCAATGGTGGAGCAAGCCGCCGAAAACGACAACGTTTCCACCATATACGTCGAAAACGCCGACGGGGCGTATTGCGGCGCGATAAATCTGCGCGACCTTATCGTCGCACGCAACAATACACCGCTTGACGACATAATAATGAATTCCTATCCTTCGGTATACGCAACCGAAAACATTGAGGAATGTATTGACCGACTTAAAGATTATCAGGAAGATTCCATTCCCGTTCTCGGCGCGAAGAACGAGGTGCTTGGCGTAATTACTTCCACCGACCTTATAGAAGCGGTTGACGACCAGTTGGGCGACGACTATGCAAAGCTTGCAGGTCTGACCTCGGAAGACGATATGAAGGAGCCAATTCACCGCTCCATCGTCAAGCGCATACCGTGGCTTTTGGTGCTGTTCTTTCTGGGGCTGGGCGTTTCCGCAGTGGTGGGCAGCTTTGAAAAAGTAATTGCAAGCCTGCCGTTTATAGTAAGCTTTCAGTCGCTCGT
>JAIDIR010000208.1 GCA_029052615.1 Clostridia bacterium
CTTTTCTTTTTAAAATATGCGCATAAAAAATTTTATATAAATCGTTTGACAAATTATTCCGCTTTTGTTAGAATTATCGTTGCTCACTGTTTACGGTGGGTCTTTATGTGTTGCAAAATCACGCTTTCTCCTTTGCATTTTAAGGGTAGGTGCAAAGCAAGAATATATTCCACAGGCGCGTTAAACCGCGTCGAGTAAAACAAGGAGGAACAAGTAATGCCCACAATCAACCAGCTTATTAAGCACGGCAGAGAAAAGCAGGTTTTCAAGAGCAAGTCGCCCATTTTGGACAACTGCCCCCAGAAGCGCGGCGTATGCCTTTCGGTTACGACCACCACGCCCAAGAAGCCTAACTCGGCAATCCGTAAGATCGCAAGGGTAAGACTTACCAACAAGCAGGAAGGTACGGTCTATATCCCCGGTGAAGGTCACAACCTTCAGGAGCACTCTTCCGTTCTCATCAGAGGCGGACGTGTAAAGGATCTGCCCGGCGTACGTTATCATATCGTGCGCGGCGCACTCGATACCGCAGGCGTTTCCAAGAGAAAGCAGGCGCGTTCACGCTACGGCGCAAAGAAACCCAAGAATTAAGTTCACGCAAATCTTTTGCAATGAACCAAAACCCCTACTTGTCGGAATATATTTTTTGTACCCTTTGATTACCGATAAAAGTAGGCAGTATTCGTAGAGTTCTACGGAGAAGATTTACTTCGCTCAAATGCGTATATGCGGCGCAATACTGTGTTGCACTTGCGTTTTTCCTCAGTCATTTACTTCATTGTAAACTCCTGTCGGAAAAGCCGCGTGCGCCTTGTCTTGCTTGCATCTCCGCATCTGTCATCGGCAAAAAGCGGTGAAGAAGTAATAGCTTATTTAAAATTAAAGCAAAAATCCCTTAAAAAAATCAAAACAGGAGGTAAACAATTATGCCCAGAAGAGGAAACGTCCCCAAGAGAGACGTATTACCCGATCCCGTGTATAATTCCAAGGTTGTAACCAAGCTTATCAACCAGATTATGTACGACGGTAAGCGCGGCACTGCGCAGACCATAGTTTACGACGCATTCAAAATAGCGAGCGAAAAGCTCGGACAGGACCCCATGGACGTATTCAACCAGGCAATGAACAACATTATGCCCGTGTTGGAAGTCAAGGCAAGGAGAGTCGGCGGCGCCAACTATCAGGTTCCCATGGAAATCAGACCCGAAAGGCGTCAGACCCTTGCAATCCGCTGGCTTGTAATAAGCACCAGAAAACGTTCCGAAAGAGAGATGAGCGCAAAGCTCGCCGCGGAACTTATGGACGCTTACAACAACGCGGGCGGCGCGGTCAAGAAGAAGGAAGACACCCACAGAATGGCGGAAGCGAACAAGGCGTTCGCGCACTTCCGTTTCTAATCGAGGTCGGTTATGGCAAGAGAATACGATTTATTGCATACAAGAAATATCGGTATAATGGCGCACATCGATGCGGGCAAAACCACCACTACCGAGAGAATACTTTACTATACGGGTATCAACCATAAGATAGGCGAAACGCACGACGGTACCGCCACGATGGACTGGATGGTACAGGAACAGGAGCGCGGTATTACCATTACTTCCGCAGCAACCACCTGCCACTGGACCAGAACGGGCAAGACCAAGGCGGACGAATGCCGTATCAACATTATCGATACCCCGGGACACGTTGACTTCACCGTAGAGGTTGAGCGTTCGCTGCGCGTACTTGACGGCGCGGTGGCAACCTTCTGCGCGAAGGGCGGCGTAGAGCCCCAGTCCGAAACCGTTTGGCGTCAGGCCGATAAGTACAAGGTACCCCGTATAGCGTACGTCAACAAGATGGACATCAACGGCGCGAACTTTGCAAGAGCCGTTCAGATGATGAAGGACAGGCTTAACGCCAATCCCGTTCCCATCGAGCTGCCCATCGGTAAGGAAGATACCTTCCAGGGTATCGTTGACCTTATCGAAATGAACGCGGAAATATACGATTCCGACGACGGCAAGCAGTATCACAGAGCGGAAATTCCCGCAGATATGAAGGACGCTGCCGAGGAAGCGCATATGGCCGTTATGGAAGCGGCTGCCGAGGGCGACGACGAGCTTATGGAAAAGTTCCTTGAAACCATGGAGCTTACTCCCGAAGAAATCCGCAAGGGTCTGCGCGCGGCTACCATAGCAATGAAGTGCACGCCCGTACTTTGCGGCTCTTCCTATAAGAACAAGGGCGTTCAGATGCTTCTGGACGCGGTCATCGATTATCTTCCCTCTCCCGTAGACGTAGACCACGTAAAGGGCGTAAACCCCGACAGCGGCAAAGAGGAAGAGAGAAAGACCTCGGACAGCGAGCCTTTCGCTGGACTTGCGTTCAAGATTGCAACCGACCCGTTCGTAGGCCGTCTTGCATATTTCAGAGCGTACTCCGGCGTACTTTCCGCAGGCTCCTACGTGTATAACTCCACGAAGGGTAAGAAGGAAAGAGTCGGCCGTCTCGTTCAGATGCACGCGAATACGCGTATGGAAATTCCCGAAATATATTCGGGCGACATCTGCGCAATCGTCGGCTTGAAGGACACCACCACGGGCGACACGCTGTGCGACGAAGCACATCCCATCATTTTGGAGCAGATGACCTTCTCCGACCCCGTTATCCAGCTCTCTATCGAGCCTAAGACCAAGGCGGGACAGGAAAAGATGACCATGGCACTTATCAAGCTTGCCGAGGAAGACCCCACGTTCAAGACCTATACCGATCAGGAAACGGGTCAGACCATTATCGCGGGCATGGGCGAACTTCACCTTGACATTATCGTCGACAGACTTCTGCGCGAATTCAAGGTAGAGGCAAATGTAGGCGCACCCCAGGTTGCTTACAGAGAAACTTTCAGACAGGCTTGCGACGCGGAAGGTATGTACAAGCGTCAGTCGGGTGGTAAGGGTCAGTACGGACACTGCAAACTTCACCTCATTCCCGGCGAGCCCGGTTCGGGTTACAGCTTCGAGGATATGACCGTCGGCGGTTCCATTCCCAAGGAATATATCCCCGCAATCGACAAGGGTATTCAGGGCGCGGCTAAAAACGGTTACCTTGCAGGTTACGAAATGGTTGACTTTAAGGTACAGGTTTACGACGGAAGCTTCCACGAGGTCGACTCCTCCGAAATGGCGTTCCAGATTGCAGGCTCCATGGCGTTCAAGGACGGTATGACCAAGGCC
>JAIDIR010000209.1 GCA_029052615.1 Clostridia bacterium
GTGTTATAATTAGGCTGAGCTTTGAAAATGTTGTGTTACGCGGCGATAAAAGTAAATCCCGAGCGGAACGCAATTACGCAAAACCAGACGTTTAAAACGGCAATTACGGGCAGTAAAATCATAAGCACCATGTTCTTCAGTTTGAAACGGGTTATGAACATGGTTACGTATATGCCGATTGCTCCGCCCAGCAGTGCGGAAAGTATAAGCTTACCGTCACCGGTATTCAATTTGCTCTCGTCCATAAGGTATTCGTTCCGCAGGGATATTAGCAGAATTACCGAATAGACGTTGACTGCCACTATGTAGGCGGCAAAAATGATGTAAAGAAGCAGCATATAAAAATAGTATGCCGCAAACTAAGAAGTTCATACGGGAGATAATCATGGCAAAAGTAGCTGTAGTTATGGGTTCTAAGTCCGACCTGGGCGTCGTTAAGTCGGCGGTTACCGCTTTGAAGGAGTTCGGAATAGAAGTAGAAGTGCGCGTCATTTCGGCGCACAGAACGCCCGACGAAGCGCACGACTTTGCAAAGAACGCCGCAAAAAACGGAATTGAAGTCATAATCTGCGCGGCGGGCAAGGCGGCTCACCTCGGCGGAGTTATGGCGGCTTATACCACGCTGCCGGTTATAGGACTGCCCATAAAGACTGATATGATGGGCGGGCTTGACAGCTTGCTTTCCATCGTACAGATGCCTTCGGGCATACCCGTTGCGACGGTAGGGGTGAACGGCGGAGAAAACGCGGGTATCCTTGCGGCGCAGATTTTGGGAATTAAGTATCCCGAAATTGCAAACAAGCTTGCCGCTTACAAGCATAAAATGAAACACAAAATCAACTCGGACGACGCTGCCGTACAAAAGGAAGCGGCGGAGTTTTGACGAACGTAAAGTACCCGCATACAGTGCGGGTTTTTGCGTTAAAAAAGTAAACTTAAAAACAAATCTTTAAGGAGATAAATACATTATGGAAAAGAAAGAGCAGCTTTACGAAGGCAAGGCAAAAAAGGTCTTTGCAACCGAAAACCCCGATTACGTTATCGTATCGTATAAGGACGACGCGACCGCGTTCAACGGGCTTAAAAAGGGTACCATTTCTGGCAAGGGCGTCATCAACAACAAGATGAGCAATCTTATGATGCAGATGCTTGAAAGCAAGGGTATTCCCACCCATTTCGTAGAGCAGATAGACGACAGAAATACGGTCGTTAAAAAGGTTCAGATAGTTCCTCTGGAAGTCATTATAAGAAACGTGGCGGCGGGCAGCTTCTCCAAAAAATACGGCGTAGTAGAAGGCACCAAGCTTGCAAACCCCACCATAGAATTTTCCTATAAGAACGACGACCTGGGCGATCCTCTTATCAACAATTACCACGCTCTTGCGCTCAACCTTGCAACCAAGGAAGAGATTGATACCATAACCAAAATGGCGTTCGCGGTAAACGACGCTATGAAGGCGTTCTTCAAGCAGCTTAAAATCGACCTTATCGACTTCAAGCTCGAGTTCGGCAGATTTAAGGGACAGATAGTTCTTGCGGACGAAATTTCTCCCGATACCTGCCGCTTCTGGGAGGCAGACAGCTGGGATACGACCAAGCACGTCAGCCTGGATAAGGACAGATTCCGCCGCGACCTCGGCGGCGTAGAGGACGCATATCAGGAAGTATTCAAGCGCCTTACGGGAGAGTAATAGTCTATGGGCGGTTTTTTCGGTTCGGTTAAAAAGAGCAGCGCCGTATTCGACGTGTTTATCGGCACCGACTATCATTCGCACCTGGGCACCAAGCGCGGAGGTATGGCGGCATACGATAAGGCTGTCGGTTTACAGCGCGAAATTCACAATATAGAAAACGCACCTTTCAGAACCAAATTCGAAAAGGTGGTTAACGAGATGACTGGTAACGCCGCAATAGGCTGCATAAGCGATACCGACCCTCAGCCCCTTTTAATGGTTTCCAAGGTGGGAACCTACGCAATCTGCACGATAGGCGTTATAAACAATGCTGACAAGCTTATAAAGGACGTGCTTTCCACGGGCGGATATTTCGACGCTATGACGGGCAGCAAGGTCAACACTAACGAGCTGGTTGCCGCGCTTATCAACAGCAAGGACAGCTACGTGGAAGGCATACGCTACGCGCAGGAGCAGGTGGAGGGCACGGCCTCGATACTCTTGCTTACCGATAAGGGTACGCTTATCGCCGCAAGGGATAAGGTCGGCAGGCTTCCCATACATCTCGGCAAATGCGCCGACGGTTATTGCGCGTCGTTCGAAAGCTTTGCGTACAGAAAACTCGGCTACACGGACGAGCGCGAGCTCGGTCCCGGTGAAATAGTCGAAATATCTGCGGACGGAATAACGCAGCTTGCGCCTCCGGGTGAAAAGATGCGCATATGCGCGTTCCTATGGTCGTACTACGGTTATCCGACTTCCAGTTACGAAGGCGTGAACGTGGAAATGATGCGCTGCAAGAACGGTGAAATTTTTGCAAAGAGCGACGCAAAGACCCACGACATGCACGAAATAGATTACGTCGGCGGTGTTCCCGATTCTGGTACGCCCCACGCGATAGGCTATGCGAACGCGTGCAGAGTTCCCTTTGCGCGTCCCTACATAAAATATACGCCGACGTGGTCGCGCAGCTTTATGCCCGTCAATCAGAAGGAGCGCAATAAAGTTGCGAAAATGAAGCTTATTCCCGTTCACGAGTTTATCGAAGGGAAAAGGCTGTTGCTCGTCGACGATTCCATAGTCCGCGGCACGCAGCTTAAGGAAACGGTTGATTTCCTCTATTCGCACGGCGCCAAAGCGGTGCATATGCGTTCGGCTTGTCCGCCCATAATGTACGGCTGCAAATACCTGAATTTCTCGCGTTCGTCGGGTGATATGGATCTGATTACCCGCCGCACCATGGCGGAGCTTGAAGGCGACGAGGCCGTTAAACATATGGACGAATACAGCGACGGAAACACCGAGCGCGGCAGGGCAATGCGCAAGGCAATCTGCGACAAGTTCCAGTTTGAAAGTCTGGAATTCCAGTCGATAGAGGGGCTTATTGAGGCAATCGGAATAGAGCCCTGCAAACTTTGCACTTACTGCTGGACGGGCAAGGAGTAATTCTTTTTTCGGGTGAACCGTATGAAAGAAAGTTATTTGGACGAATTTCACGAAGAGTGCGGCGTGTTCGGCGTCTATTCGCAGGAAAACCGCAACGTGGCGCATACCGTTTATTACGGGCTTTACGCTTTGCAGCACCGCGGTCAGGAAAGCGCGGGTATAGCTGTTTCATACGCGGATAAAATAAGCTACTATAAGGGAATGGGACTGGTGCCCGAGGTGTTTTCGGGCGGCAAGCTTGATACCCTTCCCGAAGGCGATATCGCCATAGGTCACGTCCGCTATTCGACTACGGGCGCAAGCCAGTTGCTGAACGCACAGCCGGTAGTATTTACGGGTAAATGCGGCAAAATGGCGCTCGCCCATAACGGAAATTTAACCAATACCAAGCAGCTGCGCGACGAACTCATAGCTTCAAATGCGGTGTTCCAGACGACGATTGATTCCGAAGTGATGGCTATTATGATAAACAGCCTTTCGGACGGCGACCTGCTTACGGGCGTAAAGCGCGCGTGCCCCAAATTCTGCGGCTCGTACGCGCTCGTCATAATGATGACGGATAAGCTTATCGCCGTGCGCGACCCTTACGGAATACGCCCCTTGTGCATCGGCACGATAGTGGACGACTATATAGTGGCAAGCGAAACGTGCGCGCTCGACGCGGTGTCGGCAAATTTTCTGCGCGACGTGGAGCCGGGTGAAATCGTCGTAATAGACAGCGACGGACTTCATTCGTATATGATGGACGACATTCCCGAAAAGAGCGCGATGTGCATATTCGAGTTCGTGTATTTTGCGCGTCACGATTCGGTTCTGGACGGTTGCAGCGTGTACGACGCGCGCAAAGAAGCGGGCAGGTTGCTTGCAAAAAACTACGGAGTGGATGCGGACATCGTTTCCGGCGTTCCCGATTCGGCAAACGTCGCGGCGCGCGGCTATGCGGAGGAGAGCGGTATTCCCTTCGTCGAAGCGCTGGCAAAGAACAGGTACGTTGGCAGGACTTTCATTCAGCCAGACCAGAGCCAGCGTGAAAACAGTTTAAGCGTAAAGATGAACGCACTTCGCGCCAACGTTACGGGCAAGCGCGTAATTTTAATCGACGATTCCATAGTACGCGGCACTACCATGCGCAAGATAATAAAAATGCTGCGCAACGCGGGTGCGGAGGAAGTGCACGTGCGTATCTGCTCGCCTATAATAAAGCATCCCTGCCATCTCGGCATAGATATTCAAACCTATTCGCAGTTGATAGGCGCATACAAAAACGAGCAGCAGATTTGCGAAAGTCTGGGCGCGGACAGCGTAAAATATCTGTCCGTCGAGGATTTGCTTAAAAGCTGCAATAATTCAAAGCGCAAATTCTGTCTCGGTTGCTTTAACGGCGAATATCCCTATCCGCTTTCGGGCGAAACGGACAAACTCAAATTAGAATAAAAATAATACGACAGAGGTAATAAAATGGCTATTTCATATAAGGACAGCGGTGTAGACGTAGAGAGAGGCTATCAGGCGGTTAAGCTCATGCGCGAGCACGTCAAATCGACTTATACCGACGGAGTGCTCGGCGACATCGGTTCGTTCGGCGGTTTCTTTTCTATGCCCAAGGGTATGGAAGAACCCGTGCTGGTTGCCGGCACGGACGGCGTAGGCACCAAGCTCAAATACGCCATAATCGCCGATAAACACGATACGATAGGTATCGACGCCGTCGCAATGTGCGTAAACGACATAGTGTGTCAGGGCGCAAAACCGCTCTTCTTTCTCGATTATTTTGCCACCGGTAAATTAAGTCCCGAAAAGGTTGCAACCGTAGTTTCTGGCGTTGCCGAGGGATGCCGTCAGTCGGGCGCAGCTTTAATAGGCGGTGAAACGGCGGAAATGCCCGGTTTCTATCCCGACGGCGATTACGATATTGCCGGCTTTGCGGTAGGCGTTGTAGACAAAAAGAAGATAATCAACGGCAGCAAAATAAAGGCGGGCGATATTTTAATAGGTATACATTCAAGCGGTATTCACTCAAACGGCTACTCGCTTGTAAGAAAGCTTTGGGGTGAGGATATCGAGGCTCTTTCAAATTATGACGAGGAGCTCGGTGCAAAGCCTATCGACGTGCTTCTGACCCCCACTAAAATTTACGTTGACAGCATTTTAAAGCTTATTGAAAAGGTGGACGTAAAGGGCATTGCCCACATCACGGGCGGCGGCTTTATTGAAAACATTCCCCGCATTTTCCCCGAGGGCATAGGCTGTAAAATTCAGATGGAGTCATACGAGGTTCCCAAAATCTTCAAGATAATGCAACAGCGCGCAAATCTTAGTGACGAGCAGATTTATAACACGTTCAATATGGGTATCGGTATGGTCGTCTGCGTCGACTATAAGGACGTTGAAAAGGCAATGGATATCCTTGAAGAAAACGGCGAAGTGTGCGACGTTATCGGACAGACCGTAAATGGCAAAGGAGTCGAGCTTACGTGAAGCGCATAGCGGTATTTGCAAGCGGCGGCGGCACTGATTTTCAGTCGGTAATCGACGCGAACGAAAAGCAGAAGTTTTGCGATATAGTTTATCTCATTGCGTCCAAAGACGGAATAGGTGCAATCGACAGGGCTAAAAAGCACGGCATTAAAACGGCTGTGTTTGCAAAGAAAGATTATCCCGATTTGGAAAAACTGTACGCCGAGCTGACTTATCTTTTAAATATCAACCGCATCGACTATATCGTGCTTGCGGGCTGGCTTAAAATTATGCCCGAAAGCTTTATCAAGGCGTTCGAGGACAGGATTATAAATATTCACCCTTCGCTTATTCCCGCGTTCTGCGGTGCGGGTATGTACGGGCTTAACGTGCATAAAGCGGTGTTGGAGTACGGGGCGAAAGTTTCCGGCTGTACCGTGCACTTCGTCAACGAAATTCCCGACGGCGGCGCGATAATCGCACAGACGGCGGTTGAGGTAAAGGACGGCGACACGCCCGAAAGCCTGCAATCGCGCATACTTGAAAAAGAGCACGAGCTTTTGCCTTACTGCGTCAAAAAGCTGTGCGAGGGCAAGATTAAAAAAAGCGGCAGAAACGTAACCGTATCATAACGATAAAAATTTTGGGAGATATGTATATATGGAAATGAAGAAAAGGGCGCTTGTCAGCGTATCGGACAAGGC
>JAIDIR010000021.1 GCA_029052615.1 Clostridia bacterium
CAATAAGCGTGCCGCAGATTTTTCTGCCGTCCACCAGAACGTCGTTAGCCCACTTTACGGTCGGCTTCAGCCCAAAGCTTTCCACCGTTTTGCACACCGCGACGCACGCGTTTATCATTATTGAAAAGGTGTTCTTGAAGTCGAAGTTGGGCAGCCTTCTCATCAGGGAAACGTACAGTCCCCCCTCGTCGGAAACGAACTCCCTGCCGTTGGTGCCCTTGCCCTTGACCTGCTTTTCGGCAACGACTATAACGTCCTCTTCGAAATTAAATCTTTTACAGAACTCGTTGGTGCTGTCTATCTCTTCAAGTTCGATTATCTTAATCTTCTTCATCTATTCTCTCGCTCGCACTCTTTACCGCGTCGTAATCATATCCCCTTGAAATCAGGTAGCGGCAGCCCTTATAAACGTTTTCCTTGGTGGGCTCTTTTCCTCTCAGATATTTTTTCAGAAGAATGAGTATATTATCTTCGTCGTCCTCGTAGTCCGCAAGCGCTTCTTCAATCGCGCCCTTGTCCGCGCCGCGCTTTAAAAGCTCCATTTCCATTGCGCGCTTGCTCTTGTTGGAAACGCTGTTCACGTACGCGCGGCAATATTCCTTGTCGTCCACGTAGCCGTAGTAATGCAGCCTTTCCATAACGTAGTCGACGACCGCCCCGACGTATCCCTTTTTGGTAAGAAAATCGCGCATCTGCTTTTCGGTCTTGGGGCTGACCGATATGTGCGTGAGCGCCTTGTCAACCGCCTGCGCCTTTTCGGTTTCCAGCTGAATTTTGTCCAGCTCGGCTTTATCAATCTCCGTTCCCGCTTTAAGACGGTGCTTTACGGCAACTTCGAGTTTTATTCCGCAATAGAACCTTCCGTCGACGAAAACGCTGCAACGCGACTTGTCCTTGACCTGCGGTTCAATCGAAGTAATCTTTGCCATACGAGGATATTTTATCATTGTGAAAGTATTTTGTCAATCAATTGACTTTATCGCCTTGCGGTTATATAATAATAAAAAATTGATTTTATGGCTGAAAAGAGGTTAAATTTTTATGGCGGTTGACATAAACTGGGGCGAATTGGGGTTTGGTTATATCAAAACTCCCTACCGCTTCGTTGCGGAATATAAGAACGGCAAATGGAACGACGGCGGCTTGACGGGTGACGATAAACTGGTCATTTCGGAGTGTGCGGGCGTGCTGCAATACGCGCAGACTGCGTTCGAGGGTCTGAAAGCCTACACCACTAAGGACGGGCGCGTGGTGACATTCCGCCCCGACCTTAACGACGAGAGAATGGCTCAGTCCGCCGCGCGGCTGGAAATGCCCGTTCTGCCCGAGGGAATGTTTATTAAGGCGGTTGAACAGGTCGTTGCGGCAAACAGGGATTACGTTCCCCCCTACGGCAGCGGCGCGACGCTTTATCTGCGCCCCTATATGTTCGGCTCCTCGCCCGTAATAGGCGTTAAGCCTGCCGCAGAATATCAGTTCAGACTGTTCGCTACCCCCGTCGGTCCCTACTTCAAGGGCGGCGTTAAGCCTTTGACTATCCGCGTCTGCGATTTCGACAGGGCGGCTCCGCACGGCACGGGGCACATCAAGGCGGGCTTGAATTACGCTATGAGCCTGCACGCCATTGTCGACGCGCACGAAAAGGGCTTTGACGAGAATATGTATCTGGACGCGGGCACGCGCACCTTCGTTGAGGAAACGGGCGGCGCAAACTTTTTGTTCGTAACAAAGGACGGCAAGGTGGTTACGCCCAAGTCGGACAGCATACTTCCCTCCATCACGCGCCGTTCGCTCTGCTACGTTGCGGAAAAATATCTGGGACTGACCGTTGAGCACCGCCCCGTTAAGCTTGAAGAGGTTTATAATTTTGCGGAGTGCGGACTGTGCGGCACGGCGGCGGTCATTTCGCCCGTCGGAAAAATCGTAGACCACGGCAGGGAAATCTGCCTGCCCTCGGGTATGGATAAGATGGGCGAGGTCACCAAGAAGCTTTACGACACGCTGACGGGTATTCAGATGGGCACCATAGAAGCCCCCGACGGCTGGCTGCACGAAATTAAATAAATAGTTATCAAATGAATAAGCCCCGCGCACAAAATGCGCGGGGCTTTAAATTTTCAAAATCAATTCAGTTTTGACAGGATATAGCCTTCCAAATTGTCGCTTTCGGAAACGGTGATTTTGGG
>JAIDIR010000210.1 GCA_029052615.1 Clostridia bacterium
AATTAAAGCCCCGCGGCGAAACGCCGCGGGGCCTTTTAATTATTCGTTCTTGTCAGTGTCATCCGTAAAGCCCATATCGTTTACGGGGTCGGCGGGCTTGTAGAAGCCGCCCACGTCGAACACTCTGCCGTCGTCAACCGGCATGGGCGCCACTACGTTGCGCACCACCGTTCTGACGGGAGCCGCCGCCTGCGCGTTCTGCGCGGGTTGCGCGGACTTCTTGGTCGTGTCAATCTTGGTGGTCGTAACAGTCGTCATAACCGCGTCGGGAGGTACCTGCGCTGCCGCGGGCGCCGCACTTTCGGTTGCCACGGGCGCCGTCGCTTTAGCTACGGGCTTGGAATCGCCTGCAAGGGCGTTCTTGATTGCCGCCGTTATAATTTCGGTAAGAGATTCCAAAGGCAGATTTACGTTGCCGTCGCTTACCGTTCCTGCGCCGCGCTTGACGTACGTCATATCGTTGCGCAGCGTAGCAATTTCCTTTGCATTCAGCTCAGCTTTGAGTGCGGCAATCTCCTTTGCCGACTCCTGCGAAGCTTTAAGAGCCGCCAGCTCAGCCTGCATTTGCATAAACTGCGCTTCGCTTACCGACCCGCCGGCAACTGCCGCAGGTTGCGCCGCAGCGGGAGCAGGCTGGGACTGAGGCATCTGTTGTTGCTGTCCCATCATCTGACCCATCATCTGGGGCATCATTTGCGGCATTATCTGAGGCATCTGCATCTGAGGTTGGGATATGCGCGCCATACGCTCCTCGCGTTCTTCGCGGCGGCGCTCCTCTTCGCGTTGCCTGCGCTCCTCTTCCTTGCGCTCCTCGCGGGCAAGACGCTCCTCTTCCTTGCGTTCCTCGCGCTCGCGCTTTCTCTTTGCCGAACGCGTGCCCAGAACTATAGCAAGAATAAGCACTATAAGCACGACGAGTGCTATAACGATATACAGCCAGTATGCCTTTAAGATATTGACGATTTTTTCGCCGGTGCTCAACTCTTTTTGAGGGGTCGTGTAGGGCGCGCCAACGACTTCCGCCACCGACTTGTCAAGCTCGAAATTGGTCTTATCCAAAAGCTCCGCCTGCATATAATACGTGGTTTCATACGCCAGCTTATCCGCCGCAATTTCCTGCGTGCAAGCCTGGTCGGCAAAGAATTTCAAGCCGATAGCCTGCGCCAACGCCGCTGCGGAAATGCCGTCGCTCTTAAACACGGGCTTGCCGTCCGCGCCGCTGACCGCGCTTATAGTAGCCTTGGCAATATTCCATTCAACCGCCGCCTCGTTATCGGCAAGCGCATCGGCGTAAACAACCGCAAGCAACGATTTTTTCAAGGTCGTAGCCGTCGCCCACTCGTAGCTGTCGCCGTCCTTCAACGCGAACACAGCCTTGTACGTACCCGCGTTCAAGCCCGCAACCGTCTTGCTTTCGACGAACGACATAAGCGCACTGTCAAAGCCTTCAAAGTCGTCCGCCGTGGGTTTAAGTTCGTCGCCGGTGTAGGACAACGTTCCTATATATTCGGGCAAAGCAACCTTGGCTTTGTTGATAATAATCTGCGCCGTCATATCGCCAATCGCGCTGAAGTTTTCGTTATCGTGCGAGAATTTAGCCGTAACCGTGTGCGTGCCGACAGACGAAACCTCGTTACCCGTATAGGAAACGGTTATCCAGTCGGGCAGTTTGATGCCGCCGATAAATATGCTGTGCGCCTCGCCGTCGTAAACGAACGTAGCGCCTTCGAACGTAATGCCCGTCAAATCGTAAGCCTTGGCGTCGATTTTCAAAATAGCCGTCATTTCCTCGGGCTGAATATACAAGTCTAAATCAACGGTAAACTTCGCCGTAACGGTGTACGTGCCCATATCAACCGCGCCTTCGAACGCCTCGCCGTCAACCAGGTACTCAACGGTTACGTAGTCGGGCAAAGTTCCCTTCAACGCAACGGTATGTAATTCGCCGTCGTAGGTCACGGTCACGTCGTCAAACGAAACGCCCGAAAGGTCAGCCTTTGCTCTTTCGATAGTCAGAGTAACCGTTCTGTCTTCAATGACCTCGTAAAGGTCGTCACCGGTGGAAATGCTTGCGGTAATTCTGTATTCACCCGCGTTCTTCAGCTCGTCGGCAGTCACTTCCACCCACGTGCCGTACTCGTTTTTCTCATAGAGATATTCAACCGACACGGCAACAGAAGCGCCGTCCTTATCGATAACGCTGCCCGTCAGCTCGATTTTAACGACCACGTCGGGGTTATAGGTCGCGGTAAATCGCGTGCCGCTGCCCTCCGCGCCCGTCGCAACGAACGACAAGCCGTCCTCGTCGTACTGAGGCTTTGCGCCTATTACGAAAGTCGCCTCTTTGTCGTCAATCGGCTTATAGTTGGGGTTAGAGTGCGTAAACTTTGCCGTAACGACGTAGCCGCTCAAGTTAAGATCTGCAAACACGAAAGGATTATCAGCTTCACGCTGCTCACCGTCGCACTCGTAAGTAACCGTAACGCCCTCGGGCAGGTTCTTCACTTCCGCCGTCAGGGTAAGACCGAGCGAAGTCGACTGGTTTTTAAACTCGATACCGTCCGCACCGGGGTAGTCCGCCTGCTCAATCTTAAGAGCCGCGCTATACGTTTTTGTAATTTCGTTATAGTTGTCGTTTGCGTGCGTAAAGCTTACGGTATATTCGTAAGTTCCCGCGTTTGCAAATTCCGTTTCGCCATACCCCGCTACAACGTAAACGGGGCTTACACCGTCGGGAAGTGTGCCCGAAATTGCAATGGCGTGCATATCGCCGTCGTAGGTCACCGTGTCGCCGACGAAATCAACGCTTATCACGAAGTCGGCTTTTGCAACCGTCAGTGTCACCTCTCTGTCGCTTATTGCCGCATACATATCGTCGCCGGTGGAAATGCTTGCGGTTATTCTGTATTCGCCCGCATTGCACAGCGCCGCCTTGTCAACGACCTGCCACGAACCGTTCACCTTCTTTTCATAGACGTATGCAACCGTCACGGCAACCGAAGCGCCGTCCTTGTCGGTAACGCTGCCCGTCAGCGAGATATCGATTGAAGCCGCAGGGTCGTAGGTTGCGGTAAACTGCGTACCGCTGCCCGCCGCACCCGTTGCAACGAACGACAATCCGCTTTCATCGTACACGGGTTTATGGCTGATAACGACGGTAGCCGTCTTATCGGCAATAGCGTTATAGTTGGGGTTGCTGTGCGTAAATTTTGCCGTAACGACGTAACCGCTCTCGTTGAGTTCGGTAAACTCGAAAGGCGCGCTCTGCTCCTTACCGCCGTAAACGTAGGTAACCGTAACGCCTTCGGGCACGTTTGCCGCCACCGCCGAAAGGGTAACGCCGAGCGAAGCCGATTTATTTTCAAACTTGATACCGTCCGCACCGGGATAGTCCGCCTTGGCAATATCCAAAGTCGCACTGAGCGTTTTGGTTATATCGTTATAGTTGGGGTTGGAATGGCTGAACGTAACGCTTACCGGATACGTTCCCGCATTCGTAAACGTGAAAGGCGTAGTCTGCGTAGCGCCGTTGCACGCATAAGTTGCGGTAACGCCTTCGGGAACCTCTCCGCCGGTAATCGCAACGGTGTGCTCCTCTCCGTCGTAAACGAGGTTGCCGCCGCCTTGCAACTGCAGCGAGCTGACGTCAAAGCTTGCCTTTGCTATGGCAATGGTCGCCGTTTTGCTTGCCGTAATATCGTTATAATTGGGGTTGCTGTGCGTGAACGTTAAAGTTACGGTATAAGTACCAGCGTCCGCCACGCCGTTTGCGGCAGCTCCCGCAACCTCCGCGCCGTTCTTGACGTAGGTATAAACGAAGTTTATTCCGCTCATTGCCTGCTTGGAAACGGAGTCCTTGACGTCGCCCGTCGCCAAAATCTTTTGCGCGGTGCCGTCGTAAGTATACTCCAAGCCGTTCAGCTTAACCGAGTTTATATCCAGCGTACCCTTGTCAATTACGGGATAGAAATTCGAAGATTGTCCGCCGTAGGTCGCCGTCATAGTCAGCGGACCCGCCGCAAGATTGCCCGTAATGGTAACGTCTTTGTTAGCCACGTCCAAA
This sequence comes from Clostridia bacterium, assembly GCA_029052615.1. GTDB lineage: Bacteria > Bacillota > Clostridia > Christensenellales > Borkfalkiaceae > Coproplasma. The sequence continues at coordinate 4,064 of JAIDIR010000210.1, forward strand.
AAGTCAAATCCGCTGTAATTCCACTTTGCCGTAACCGTAAGATTGTCCTTCAAATCTTCCGTCGTCAGGTTTTCGGAATATTTTAAATGCGTGCCGCCGTCGTCGTATTCGGCTTGCAGCTCCATAACCTGCGAAGCAATAACGGTAATATCCTTGTCGCCAGTCTTGTTGTCGGAAGTGCGCTTTGCGCGTATCTTAACCGTACCCGCCGTAAGCGACGCCGCCTGGGGAAGCGAAAGCGTATAATCTTCCGGTTGTACAAGCTCCTTGGTAATTCCGTCCTGATAAACGCCGTTAACGGTTATGTAATTCTTTATAGAATAGGTACCGTCCGTCAGCGTAAACGCATCGTAGAACTGCGCGCCGTCGTCAACAATTATTTCCAGACTACTTACAGACTGCGTTTTATAATTTATGGATATCGTACCCGTTGCCGTATCATAGTTGTTTATGTTGCTTGCGTCGGGCGTAAACTCCCATTCATAGGGAGTAGTTTTAAATCCGTTGGGTGCAGACGGCTGTTGTCCAGACTTCCAGGCAAAAGTTCCCGGTGTGGCGTTAGCCGCCGTGTTTTTCAGCTCTGGCAACGTGCAGTTGTTGTACGTTGCGTAAATACCCTTTTTTACGTTCGTATCAACGAAGTCCGCGCTGACGTTGGGTGCAGACTTGTCTATTATTATTTTAAACGACTTATCGCCAGTGGTCTTATCGTCCCACTGATAGCCGCTTTTAAGCGTCATAGTAACCGTGTAGGTGCCCGCCGCTTTAATGTTGGTCACGGCAACCGACTGCGCAGCATTGCCCAGCTTGTCCTCATACATAGTGGACTTAACGCTCATATACGTGGTGTTGTTGCCGTAAATTTCGGAATCATACCATTTGGGAACATCGTCACCCGTAAGGTCGCTTATCCACTTGGATTTACCGTCGTAAGTAAGATTGCTTATATTCTTGGGCGCATAGACTACCGAGTTTTCCAATGCTTTGGTCAGATTCAAATGAAGCGCGGGACGCACTGCATTGGATTCCTCCGACCAGCACATTGTTCGCTGCATTCCACTAGTAGAAAGAACATATGTTACATATACATAATCCACAGAAGGATAATATTTATCCAGGTCAGCACTGTATGAACCAACTGAAGCAGTACGCAACCAAGTCCCAAAATTATTAGTATCGGTAGGCTCATTATTCATTCTTTTATCATTAGAAATTTTCCACAAGCCGGTATCTCTAATAGTGCCGTTAAAAGAGCCACCTGTTCCGTAATTTGTCATAACGGTATCGGTAACCTCGTATACGCTGGGAAGCCAGATTTTGTCGTTTGTCCACTCAGTCGGATAGTTTTCTGCCGTAAACGAAAAGCCTGTCGTGCCGCTATATGAGGGGTCGTTTTTTGCAATACATTCCGCCATCTGCCAGCCAACTTTGCTTGGCGTTACTATATAGCTTGAAAGCGCGCCGGAGGTAAACTGCGTAAACTTATTCATAGTATTTTTTGCGGGCAGAGTAAACCCCTCATCTAAGTTCATACCCCAGTTTTTAGTATAATCGTTGCCGCCGTTTAAAACGTAGTTGCGGATATAGCTTCCGTCGTAACTATCCCAATATACAGTACTACCGTGAAACTCTTGTGTTACATACTGTTTAGTTTCTTTGTCCACAACATGATAAGAATCCGACCATGTGCTGACTTCTTGGTTGGAATTTCCGGTGTTTTTCGTATTTGTACTTGCAAGCCACAGGGTTAAAATGGCGTTTCCGTCATTGTCCTTTGAAACATAGGAAGGTATCCACTTTAAGCCCGACCCGTTATAGGTGCCGAACTCCACCACCGTATCGCCGAAGTTTTCCGAAGTAGTTACAATATTGCCCGTTGCAGCTGTAACCATATGTTGAATACTGGTAAAATTCGCCCTTTTTGCAAGCCTGTCCAGATTGACCCTGTTGAATTTGCCGTCGGTTTCGTTAAATATGTTGTCTATCGCGTTATTGCCCGTAGGCATATTGTTGTTTTTATAGGCGTATACGTCCGTTTTTGAAAATGAAAAAACTGTGCCGCACAGTAATGCAACACAGAATATGGGCGTGAGAATATAAAGCAAAGCTTTTTTTACGGCGCTTTGCTTATTTCTTAAAAGTGCTTGGGGGGGGGGGGGGGGGGGGGGTGGTCGGGGGGGGGGGGGGGGGGGGGGG
>JAIDIR010000211.1 GCA_029052615.1 Clostridia bacterium
GCTAACAGGTTATTTACAATCGCGCTGGCATCGGTTTGCGGCGCGGCAATAATGTCGGTAGGCGGCGTGTTTGCCGCGGAAGGTAACCAAACTTACTATCCGCAGGATTTCGAGCGTACGCTCACTCTCGAATCCCTGCGCGACTACGCAATCAGCGGGGATACTTACGCTTTTGCTTACGGCACGTCAATCCGCATACTCTCCACCGACGAGAGCGGCGAAAGACAGCTGAAAGACTATCCGCACACTTCGGAAGTTATCGAACTGGATTATAACGAAAAAGGCGACCTTTATTTTAAAGATATAATGAACGTCACCTACCTCTACTCTTCACCCAAACCCACGGCAACCGAGGAAGAGTACGTATTTCAACTTACCGACATCACAGATATAAAGATAGACAATATATTATATACTCTTGACAAACCCGACGGCTTACTCACCTGCCGCAACAACGGCACCCCTACGGAAATCGGCAGCGGCTTTTCAAAGTTGAAGGAATACGGCGGCGCGATATACGCGGTCAAGGACAACGTTCCGCACAAAATAACCGAAAGCACTTCGGAAGCGCTTGACCTTTCGTACACCGATTTCAACGGTGCAAAAAACATCTATTCCGGCGACACCAAAGCCAAGCTTGAAAGCGTGAGCGGCATGGTTGAAACGGCACAGATTTTAAAGGACAGATACTATACGCAGATTAACGCGGAGGAAATAGGCGAAAAGTTCACACCTATACGCACGCAAAAGACGACGGGCAACACCCCCTGCCTTATACTGTGCGAAAGCGGAAACGCCTCAATCGTATCCATCGGCGGCGAATGTTTCGTAACCGCAACGGACAACCTTACCGAGCGCGCGTACTGCCAGTCGAACACCGACGGCAAAACCTATTACGCAATCGAGGACGTGGGCGTTTACACCACCCCCTTTATGAGCGGTAGCACGCGCATAACCACTTTGAAGAGCGGCGCCACGCACGAGGTTACGGTACTTGAAAAATTCGTTCACACCGTTCTCAGCACGGAGTTCTGCAAGATAAGCTTTAAGGAGGACGGCGAAACGGTTATCGGTTACGTTGCCGCAAACTTCCTTACCCCTTACAAGTTTTCCGCCGAGGATTTCCAGCCGACCCATGGCGGCGACAAGGACTTCGATTACCGCACCAACGTCGTTTCGGTCGTTCTCGCGGTGCTCATCGTCGGGCTGGTTCTCATTGCCGTGCTGTACGTCACGATAATAGGAAAAAAGCGCGACAAGAATTCAAAGGGTAAAAGGAAAAAGCACAGACAACCCGACCCCGACGATTACGACGATTAAAAAAACGATGATTTAAGCCGTGCGCAAAAGCGCACGGCTTTATTTTTTTGCCGCGGACGGCGGAAGAATTTGGTCACCCCAATAATTTGACATCGCGCGTGACAATATATATAATTATATTGCTATGGCACTGACGTTTACTAAACTCAAATTGAACTTCGACGGCAAGCGCGCCGTGGTGGTAAGCCTGAAGGTATGCGCGGCGGTTGCGGCGGTGTGCGCACTGCTTTTAACCTTCACCGTCGGGGACTATTACATATTCAACCGAATAGGCGAATACGGCTTTTTCTTCGCGCTCAGCCAGTGGATTAAAAAGGCGGGACTTCTGCTCATTATAGCCGCGGTGTTCTTCAACTGTAAAAGCTGTGCGGACGCCGTCAAATACGTCCTGCCCCTCTTCCTTATTTTAAGCAGCTGTCTGTTCGGAAATTTCTTCGACGTGGTTCCCGCAGCCGATACGAACGCGCAGGAAATATACAACTCTATAAACCTGCACTTCCCCAAGTGGCTGAATATCACGCTGTTCTCACTGCAGAATATTGCGTACGCCGCTTGCTGCGGACTGCTGATTGCGCGCGACGGCTTTAAGGTGAGCGGCAAGTCGTTCATATGCCTGCCCTTCGCATTTCTTGCGGCAATGCCCCTGAACCTGTTCGAAAACTTTTTCGATATAACCAAGATATCGGCAAACAGCTTTTTGCGCTTTAAAAATTTCACCCTCTGGCACTTCTTTGCGCTGTGCATACTTGCCGGCTCTACCATAGGGCTCTACTACTTCTTAAAAAACAAAACGCGCGAGCAGCAGGACAAATATCTTGCGTTTATCGCGGTAACGCTTCTCTTGCAATACCACAGCAAGGACAGCGTGGTTATGGGCGACGGCTACAACGTTTATTACACCGTATTCGCCTGTCTGCCGCTGTTCATCTGCAACATAGGCGTGTACGTTGCAAGCATTTCGGTAATCTTTAAAAAGCGCGTGTTGTACGCCATTGCGTTCTTTATCCACGCCGTGGGCGCGCTTACTGTGTTCATCTATTTCGGCAAGGACGAAATGAGCAACTACGGAATTTTCTGCAGCTACTCAATTCTGTACTTCTGCTTAACGCACTGCCTGCTGTTTGCTTTGTGCGTTCTGCCGACGGCGCTGGGGCACTACAAATTCAAAATCAAGGACTGCATTATACCGCTAATATATTATTGCGTTGTGATTATACTTGCGGCGGTTGCAAGCGCGCTGGTCACCGACTTTTTGACGGGGCTGGGACTTAAAGTAGGCTCGGCGCCCACCGACGATATGACGCCCCCCAACTACGCGTTTACGCAGGTCTGCCCCCTGCCCATCGAGATTCCCAACCTTATCCCTCTCGGCGGCGCGTTCAGGCATATAAACGTGTTCTACGTGATATTGGTCTACGTGGCTTACGTCTGCCTGTTCTTCGCATTTTTCGGTGCTTACGTCGCTTTCCTTGCACTGCGCAAAATCGTGCTTGCAAAGCTTGCCGAACGCAAAGCAGGCGCGTCCGAAGTGCCCGCAACGTTTACGATCCGTATGCGTTCAGAAGCGGCGGCAACCGACGAGAGCGAAAGCGCACCGTCCGAACCCGTGACCGAAGAGGCGCACGAAGAAAAACAGGAAGAAGCCGCAACCGCGGACGAAACCGAATAACGATAATAAAAAAAGAAGAGGTCACGCCTCTTCTTTTTTATTTTAATTGTGTTCCGTAACGGGCTTATATTCATCCCTGTTTCTTTCCTTGGCGGAAAGCTTAAGACCCCAACCGGTAACGATGGGCGAAATGATAAGCCAAATTGCCGCAAGCGCAACGAGCACGTAAATAATTATCGCACCCACACTGCGGGGACCGCCGAATATCCAGCTTACAAGATTGAAATTGAAGATGCCGAACATTCCCCAGTTGAACGCGCCGATAAGCACCAGCACGTAGCTAACGATATTGAAAAATACCATACAAACCTCTCCTTTTTAACTCTGAAGATAGTTTGTGCAGACGGCGGTATTTTATGCTAAAAGTCAATTGACCGCGCAATATGCCGCGGTCAATTCAATTTAAACGGGTCTTTACTTGCTATTATTGCAGGGTTAACGGTATTTTCGGTTATCTTGACTTTATCGGAAATTTCCACCCCGCATATTATTAACACGTCGCTTCCGTCGCACACCAGCGGCAGAGTTGAACGCAGGCTCTGCGGAACTTTTTTGTCGGTCAGATAGTCCGAAAGGCTCTTGCTGCCGCCACCGAATTTGGTGAATTTATCGCCGTCGCGCCTGAACCTTACCACCGCGTTTTCTGGTATGCAATCCAAATCAAATTCCAAAGCTTTGTAATTTTCGGGAAGCTTTTCGGCGCTTCCGCCGCAGGCGATAACCAAGGATTTACCCGCGTATTCACCCGTCTTTATTACCTGTGAAAAGAGCACCTCGTCAGCCTGCAAAGCGCCGCCGTCCGTCAAGGCTATTCCACCCTCCTCTTTTACGGCGGTCAGTCCCAAAAACTCGAACCGCTTTCCGTTTTCCGCCGACTGCAATAAAAACAGCTTTTCGAATTGTTCGGAGGTATAATCGATTTTTCCGAATTTTCTTGCCACCACCGCGTGAACGGCACGCTTGAAAATAATGCGCTCTCCGCATGGTTCAATCAAAAATGCGCCACCTCGGCAAGCAATAATTTCGTCAGCCTTGCGTGCAAAATATTCCTCGTCCTCGGCGGCAAGGCGCGAAAAGTTATAGATATTGCGCGCCGCGCCGTGCACCGCCTCTTCCAAGGCGGGCAGAACGTTGTGTCTGATTTTATTGCGCGTATAGCCGTCCGAAAGGTTGCTGCCGTCCACCACGAAAGGTATTTTATTGACCTCTATATACTCGTCAATCTCGCCGCGCGAAAGGGATATAAACGGGCGGATAATGCCCAGCGACGGCTCGTCACAAATGCCCTTGACGCCTGCAAGCGACGTGCCCCTTGCAAGGTTAAAAAGCACCGTTTCGGCATTGTCGTTCAAATGGTGCGCCGTAGCTATCACGTCCGCACCGCCATCGGCAAGCGCCTTTTTATAGCAGTCCAGTCGCCAAACACGCGCGCTCTTTTCGTCCTTAAAGCTTCCCTTTTCCGCCTTAAAAAAGCGCAATGGAATTCCGTTCGCCGCGCAATAATCCTTAACGAACGCGCTGTCGCGCTCGCTCTCCTCCCCCCTGATGCCGTGGTCGCAGTTTAGCGCGCTGACCGTAATGCCGAAATCGCCCCCGCACTTTTTCAAATAGTGCAGGAGCGCCATACTGTCTTTGCCGCCCGAAACGGCAACGCATATCCGCTTGTTTGCATAGGGTGAAAGATTGACTTGCATTATTTCCTTACCACGCCCGACTTGACCGCCTCTTCGGCAACCGCCTTAGCAACCGCCTCGTGCGCGCGCTTGTCGAAGGCGTAGGGCAGAATATAGTCGCGGCTCAGCTCCTTATCCGAAACGCAGCCCGCAATGCCGCGCGAAGCCGCCATCATCATCTCGAAGGTGATAGTCGTTGCGCGCACGTCCAACGCGCCGCGGAACAGACCGGGGAACACTAAAACGTTGTTTATCTGGTTGGGATATTCCGAAGAGCCGGTGCCGTGGATAAACGCGCCCGCCTCCTTTGCGTCCGCAACCGAAATTTCGGGCACGGGGTTTGCAAGCGTAAACAGAATAGGTTTTTCCGCCATGGAACGCACCATATCCTTGGTCACGCAGTTCGCCGCCGAAACGCCTATAAAGACGTCCGCGCCCTTCATTGCGTCCGCAAGCGTGCCCGTAAGCTTTTGGCGGTTGGTGACCTTTGCAAGCTCCTGCTGTGCGGGGTTGAACCTCTCGTCCCCCTCGCTTATAACGCCCAGCTTATCGCACGCAATGACGTTTTTAACGCCGAAGCGCAGCAAAAATTTGGCAATGGAAATGCCGGCCGCACCCGCGCCGTTTATGACCACCTTAATATCTTCCATGCGCTTATCCGCAAGCTTCAACGCGTTTATAAGCGCCGCCGCAACTACTATTGCGGTGCCGTGCTGGTCGTCGTGGAAAACGGGAATATCCAGCTCCTCTTTTAACCTGGTTTCAATCTCGAAACAGCGCGGCGCGGAAATGTCCTCAAGGTTAATTCCGCCGAAGCTGCCCGCAAGCAGCTTTATGGTCTTTATAATTTCCTCCGTGTCCTTGGAACGGATACACAAAGGATACGCGTCTACGCCGCCGAACGCCTTAAAAAGCGCGCACTTGCCCTCCATAACAGGCATACCCGCCTCGGGACCAATGTCGCCCAGGCCAAGAATTGCCGTGCCGTCGGTAATTACGGGCACGGTGTTCCATCTTCTCGTAAGCGTAAAGCTCTTTTCGGGGTCTTTCTGAATGGCAAGGCAGGGCTCGGCAACGCCCGGCGTGTAGGCAAGCGACAGCTTTTCCCTGCTGTCAACTTCCACCCTGGATACAACTTCGATTTTGCCTTTCCATTCGGCGTGTTTTTTAAGCGATTCCTCTCTGTAATTCATTGAATTTCTCCTGACCGTTTATTCGTATTTATTATACAACTTAACCGCGCCGCGTGGCAAGCAAAATTATCCAGTGCACAATATGATAAAAATATATAAATACACTTGACAACGCTGCGTGCGCATCATATAATTAAATTACAATAAATTTCAACATAGGAGAATTTTTATGGACAACAAATTGGCATGCTTTTTACTCACGTTCTTCCTCGGGTGGATCGGAAGCTTTATCATCAACCACACTTCCCTGAAGCCCGAAGGATTTAAATCCAGAACGATGGCTTACTTCTTCCTTGGTATTATTACCTTCGGTATCTATCCTCTGGTTGCTTCTATCTGCAACTTCTCGTTCGATCCCGCTAAGGAAAAGAATATCGGCTATTTCAAGGCTTAACAA
>JAIDIR010000212.1 GCA_029052615.1 Clostridia bacterium
CTGTTTTCGTCATTGTAAAACTATTTTATTATTTAATGAAAGTTATGTCAAGCCGTTTTGCGTGCGGAAACTAAGTTTTTTATAAATTTGATAAATTTTTTGTCGGGCTTAATTTTCGCGTTTTTTCGGCAAATTTTTACCGCCCTTTATTTGATTAAAACAGCCTTAATTCTCTTTACGCCTGCGGAAACGTTTTCCTGCTTGGCTATCTTGAACGTGCCCAAAAGCCCCGTGTGCTCAGCGTGCGGTCCGCCACATATTTCCTTGGAAAAATCGCCTATCGTATAGGTCTTTACCACCTCGCCGTACTTGCTTTCGAATAAGCCCGTAAAGCCTTCCTCGCGCGCCTGCTCCAGCGGCATTTCGCGCATTACCACGGGTAAATCCTGCTTGATTACGCCGTTTACAAGGTTTTCAACCTCCGCCACTTCCTCGGGCGTGAGCTTGCGCGAGAAGTTGAAGTCAAAGCGCAGCCTTTCCTCGGTTATGTTGGAGCCCTTCTGTGCAATCTCGTCCGAGCACACCTTTTTAAGCGCCGCGTGCAGCAGGTGGGTTGCGGTGTGCAGATAGGTCGTCTCTTCCTTGTGGTCGGCAAGTCCGCAGGCAAACTTCTGCTCGCTGCCCGCGCGCGACTTGTTCTGGTGCTCGGTAAATGCCGCGTTGTAGCCGTCCACGTCCACCTTTAAACCCTTTTCCGCCGCCATTTCAACCGTGATTTCAACGGGGAAACCGTAAGTATCGTACAGGTGGAACGCCGTTACGCCGTCAATCGCGCCGCCTGCGGGAAGGGTTGCCGCTACCTTTTCGAATTCCTTTATGCCCTGCGCGAGCGTTCTGGAAAACTTAGCCTCTTCCTTGTTCAGCTCCTCCTCTATCTTGCCCGAGTTTGCAACCAGCTCGGGGTAGATGTCGGCGTACTTTTCGACTATGGTCTTGGATATTTCGTTCAGCGCGCCCTGCGGCAAACCGATGTTTCTGCCGAAGCGCACCGCCCTTCTTATTATTCTTCTTAATATATAGCCCTGGTCGGTGTTGGAGGGAACGATGCCCTTGGCGTCGCCCAGCATAAAGGTTGCCGTGCGCACGTGGTCGAGCACCACTCTGAACGCCTTGGTGGTCTGCTCGTTTTCGTTATATTTGTGACCGGTCAGCTCCTCTATCTTCGCGATAGCCTTTTCGAATATATCCGTTTCGTATACGCTGTCCTTGCCGTTTAAAATGCAGAGCGTGCGCTCCAGTCCCATGCCCGTGTCGACGTTTTTCTGTGCGAGGGGTTCGTACTTGCCCTGCTCGTTCTTGTTGTACTGCATAAACACGTCGTTCCAGATTTCAAGGAACGTGCCCTTGGGCGCGTCGTCAAACTGGTCGGAATTGAGCTTGTCCGCCTCCGCGTGGTTGCGGATAATGTGCATTTCGGTATCAGGTCCGCAGGGTCCCGTAGTGCCCGCGGGTCCCCACCAGTTGCCGCTCTTGGGCAGGAAGTAAACGTTTTTGGGGAGTATGCCGCACTTAATCCATTTGTTTGCGCTCTCCTCGTCGCGGGGGCAATCGGCATCGCCCGCAAAACAGGTGACCGCAATATCCTCCACGGGTATGCCCAGATATTCGGGCGAGGTTAAAAATTCGAACGACCAAGGAATCATCTCGTCCTTGAAATAGTCGCCGAGCGACCAGTTGCCCAGCATCTCGAAGAAGGTGCAGTGCGAGCTGTCGCCCACCTCGTCGATGTCGCCCGTGCGCACGCACTTCTGCACGTCGGTAAGGCGCTTGCCGGCAGGATGCTTTTCGCCCAGCAGGTAGGGCACCAGCGGGTGCATGCCAGCCGTCGTGAACAGCACCGTGGGGTCGTTTTCGGGAATAAGCGACGCGGATGCGATCACCGCGTGTCCCTTGCTCTTAAAGAAGTCGAGATACATCTTTCTTAAACTTTCACTCGTCAACGTTTTCATATCTTCACCTTATTTCTTTATAATGTCGTAACCGTCTTTACCGTCCTTGACGATATAGCCCAGCGCGTCTATCTGCGCGCGCAAGCTATCCGCCTCCGCCCAGTTTTTATCCTTTTTCGCCTGCCAGCGCTTGGCGGCAAGCTCCTCAACTTCCGCAGGGATATCACCCTTCGGTGCCTTGCTTTCAACCTCGGCAAGGTATTCCGCCGCGTCCTTTTTGAACAAGCCCAGAAGCGAATAGGTCTTTTTAATCTGCGCGACGTCGTCCGCACAGCTGCTGTCGCCCGCCGCAAGCTTAGCCGCAACCTTTTTGAAAATGCCGAATAAATCGGAGAGTGCAAGCGCGGTGTTAAAGTCGTCGTCCATACACTTGTCGAAACGTTCGTCTATTTCCGCGTTGCCCCCTTTGCCCCTGCCGTACTTGCTTTCGACGGCGGATATGGTGCGGTAAAAGTCGGTAAGGTGCTTTTCCGCGTCGGGGAAAAGGTTGTCGGTTACGTTTATATCGTTGCGGTAGTTGGTCTGCAACAGCGCAAACTTAATCGCTTCGTTGGTGTACTTTTTAAGCAGGTCCTCAAGCAGCAGACTGTTGCCGAGGCTCTTGGACATCTTCTGTCCGTTGACCTTAATAAGACCGTTGTGCGTCCAGTACTTTGCGAACCGCTTGCCCGTCAAGCTTTCAGTTTGGGCAATCTCGTTTTCGTGGTGGGGGAATATCAGGTCGCGCCCGCCTCCGTGAATATCTATCTGTTCGCCGAACGCCTTTCTGTTCATTGCCGAGCACTCTATGTGCCAGCCCGGTCTGCCCTCGCCCCAGGGCGACTTCCAGCTGATTTCGCCCTCTTTCGCCGCCTTCCACAGCGCGAAGTCTGCGGGGCTTCTCTTTTCCTCGCCGTTCTCCACGCGCACGCCGTCCAGCATATCCTCCACCGACCTGTTGGAAAGACAGCCGTAGCCCTTAAAGCTTGAAACGTCGAAATACACGTCGCCGTTGCTTGCCGCATACGCGTGCCCCTTTTCTATTAAAGCGGATATAAAGTCTATGATATTGTCGATATTTTCAGTCGCCTTAAGCCAAAGCGTGGGGTCGTCGATATCCATTTCGCGCATGACCTTATCAATCTTTTCGATGGTCATTTCGGCATACTTGTCCGCGGGTATGCCCGTCTCTTTACTGCGCGCTATAATCTTGTCGTCCACGTCGGTATAGTTGCGCGCGTACGTTACGGCGTAACCTTTCTTTTCGAGGTACTTTCTTATTATGTCGTATATGAGCGCCTGAAAACCGTGACCAATGTGCGCCTCGCCAGACACGGTTATGCCGCAGGCGTACATCTTCACCTTTCCGTCTTCAAGCGGCTGAAAGTCTTCCTTATTCCTCGTCAGAGTGTTGTATATCCTCATCTTTCGGCACCTCGTAGCCAATACCTAATTTCTCTTCGAGGGCGAATACCCTCTCCCTTAACGCGCACAGCTCTTTGAGCATCGGGTCGTCCTTTTCCTGAATGAGGTCAACCCCGTCCTTGCTGCCGCCTATTCTTACTACCCTTGCGGGCACGCCCACCACCGTTGCGTGAGGGGGAACGTCGCGCAGTACCACCGCACCCGCGCCCACCTTTGCGTAGTCGCCCACGGTTATGTTGCCCAGTATTTTCGCACCTGCGGATATCACGCAGTTTTCGCCTACCGTCGGGTGACGCTTGCCCGTTTCCTTGCCGGTGCCGCCCAGCGTGCAGCCCTGATACAGCACGGTGCCCGTGCCCACTTCCGCCGTTTCGCCTATTACCACTCCCTGACCGTGGTCTATAAATACGCCGGGGGCAATCTTTGCGGCGGGGTGAATTTCAATGCCCGTAATGCGCTTGGTGCGCTGGCTTATTATGCGCGCCAGAAGCTTGAAATGAATGCGGTAAAAGAAGTGTGCCCTTCTGTGCCGCGATAAAGCCCTGACTCCCGAATAGGTAAGCCATATCTCGAATTTATTGCGCGCGGCGGGGTCGTTTCTCTTCGCCGCCGCTATGTCCATGCGCAGTCTTTTAAAAAACATTTTTATATTCTCCGTTTTTACACTGTTTACATTATATGCTCTCACGCAAACTTCCGTCCTTGGCTTAGAAACGAGTCAGACAAGGAGCGTGAGCACCGACCGCAGGGAGTTTACAGTGAAGTAAATGACCAAGGCGGCGCGGAGCGCGACGCAGTATCACGAAGTTTATAAGTCAAGCTTAGGTCTTTGCGCTCATCTTGAATACGTCGCGCGACTTACCTATAACGAATATATGGTCACCCTCCGCGAACACGAAGTCGGGCATGGGCGACGGGTCCAGATGCTCGCCGCGCTTAATCGCGATAATGTTGATTTTATATTTCTTGCGGACGTCGAGTTCTATAATCGACTTGCCCTCCCAAGCCTTTACGATGGGCACTTCGAAAATGGCGTATCCGTCGGTCAGCGCAACGTAGTCGAAAATGTTGTTGGCGTTGTGCCTTATTGCAAGCTTGTCCGCCGTTTCGCCGTCGGCGTAAATAATTTCGTCCGCGCCTATCTTTTTCAACAGCTCGCACTGTATGTCGTCGCGTGCTCTTGCGGCAACGTACTTTGCGCCCAGATTTTTAAGCGTTATGGTGGTCAGCATGGAAGCTTCCAGATTGTCGCCGACCGTAATAAAACAGATATCGAACGAAGGAATATCCAGCGCGCTCAAAACGTCCTCGTGGGTATATTCCGCTATTCGCGCGTCCGAAAAGCGCGTGGCAAGACGAGCAATTCTCTCCTCCTTGTTGTCGAGAATCATTACGTCGTGACCCAAATCCTGCATCTTTTCCGCAAGGTGGCTGCCGAGTCTGCCCATACCGATGATAAGTACCGATTTCTTCATAAAATACCTTTTATCCTACTATTATCTTATCCGCCACGCGCGACAGCGAGACGGGCTTTTTCTCTCCCGAGAATATGAGTACCAGCGTAAATCCGCCGACTCTGCCGAAATACATCAAAAGTATTAAAAGCACCTTGCTTACGGCGTGAAGTCCCGCGGTTATGCCCTGCGAAAGTCCTACCGTTCCAACCGCCGAAACGACCTCGAACGCAACGCTGTCAAGGGATATTCCCGCGCCTATACCCGCGCCCTCTATTGCGCAGATAATCATAGTACTTGCAACCGACACAAGAATATAAAGACAGACTATCGCGCCCGCCTGGTGGCTTGCGTCGTTTTCGAAGCGGCGGTTGTAAAGGTGAACTTCGTTTTCCCTTTTTGCCGTCGCCAACGTTGCAAGCACGAACACCGCAAGCGTGGTCGTCTTTAAGCCGCCCGCCGTGGAACCGGGTGAACCGCCTATAAGCATAAGCGCCATAGTTAGCGCGTTGCCCGCCCCCGACATTTGTCCGTAATCCACCGCGGCAAAGCCCGCCGTGCGCGGCGTAACCGCCATAAACAGCGAGGACATAACCTTAGTACCCGCGCCCCAGTTGCCTATGGTTGCGGGGTTGTTCCACTCGAACGCCATAAACAGCGCCCAGCCGAGCACTATTAAAACGCCCGTCGTGGAAAGAACGACCTTGGAATGGAATGAATATTTCTTTAAATGAATGCCGTGGTGCACCACGTCGCCCCACACGAAAAAGCCTATGCCGCCGATAATTATAAGCAGCGAAATAGTTAAAATGACGTGCGGATAATTCATAAACTGCACCAGCGAGTAATATCCTTCCTTTTTATCGGTAAGGGTAAAGCCCGCGTTGCAGAACGCCGAAACCGACGTGAATATGGACTGCCATATCCCCTCGCCCCAGCCGTAAACGGGCACGAATGCAAAACAAAGAACGAAAGCTCCCGCAAACTCGAATATAAGCGTGCCTAAAAGAATAATCTTAACAAGACCCTTTATGCTTGCAAGGTCCACGCTGCCCGCCGACTGCATAACCAGCTTTCTCTGCGAAAGGCTGGTGTGCTTTTTTACGTACAGCATAAACAGCGACATTATGGTTATGAACCCCAGACCGCCAATCTGAATGAGCAATAAAATGACGACCTGCCCGTAGTACGACCAGTAGCTCGCCGTGTCGGCAACCGCAAGCCCCGTCACGCAGGAAGCGCTGGTTGCGGTGAACAGCGAGGTCAGAAAATCTATATGCCCGCTCTTGGTTGCAAACGGCAGACAGAGAAGCGAAGTTCCCACGCATATCAGCAGAAAAAAGCT
>JAIDIR010000213.1 GCA_029052615.1 Clostridia bacterium
GGATAAGGTCCGATGCCTATTATATCACCGCAACAAATAATCTTATCGCACTTTTCCGCGTTAAACATTTGAATAACTTTGTCCAAAGCTATGACGTTGCTGTGAACGTCCGTAATAATTCCGATTTTCATTGCTTAATTATAACTTAAATCAAAAAGCAATGCAACGGCGTGACCGCCCTTTTCTTAAAAAATGCGGCGTATTTATTTTTGTAAATGATTTATGCATTTTTGTGGTGCCTTAAACATATTATTTGGTAAAGTAACAAAGACAAAAAATTTATATTATAGGAGATATATTATATGGACAAGAACACCACTACCACCCCCGCACCCGTGACACCGGCACCTACCGCAGAAGAGTTATGCGGCTCGGTGAACATCCTTGACACCACCCATCTTAAGAACCTCGTTGACGACCTTTCCAAGCTTTACAGCACGTCCGTTTGCACGAAGGTTGCAACAGATACCAAGATTGCGGCAGAGAAGCGCCTCATCCAGGCAATCCGCGCCAACCTCGACCGCTACGAGGGTTAAATAAAAATACAACCATCATAAACTTTAAAGCTCAGACACGAAACAGTGTTTGAGCTTTTTGCTTATGCGTTGATTTGGCATTTATTATTGCCTTAATTGCTAACCTGTGCTATAATAAACTTACTTTAATATGGAAACCACTAAAAGCTTAAGACAATCGAATTTTGAAATACTCAGGATTATAAGCATGCTTATGATTATAGGTCATCACGTTGCTATGCACGGCGGATATTCTTCTGTTGAAAGCGTAGTTATAAGCGATTATATAATCAGGTTGTTTACAATCGGCGGTAAATTAGGTGTCAATATTTTCGTGTTAATCAGCGGTTATTTTTTGATAAATTCCAAATTCAAAATCAAAAAGGCACTGACGATATTTGCACAAGTATTTTTTTATTCCGTTCTGATTTCTTCAATTTTTCTTATTTTCGGAAAAGTACAATTCTCCAAAGACTTATTATTAAGTATGCTTTTGCCTATTTCCTTAAACGTTTGGTGGTTTGTAAGCATATATTTTATAACTTATTGCTTGTCGCCCTTTTTAAATATTTTAGTTAAGAATTGCGGACAAAAGCTTCATTTAATTCTGATATTTTTTCTTTTAGTCGTTCAATGTATCGTAAATAACGTTTTGGGTGTAGCTCATTTATCAAACGTTGCGTGGTTTATTACTCTATACTTAATATCGGCTTACATAAAGATATATCCGCATAAATTATTTAATTCAAACAAAATCGCTGTACCTGTAAGTTTAGGCACGTTGGTTATAATAGCGGTATTTAACGTATTTTTAAAAGTAAATTTATGGGAAATGGTGAATTTTGTTTGCCTTGTTTGCTCGGTTGCCATATTTTGTTCTTTTAAAAATTTCACCATTCCGAACAGTAAAATTATTAATGCAATAGCTAAAACGACTTTCGGTATTTATCTGATACACGATCACCCTTTGGTGCGGAGTTTTTTGTGGGTTGAATTATTGAAATGTCCCTACCACTATCAATTAAATACGTTTATTTGCTTTGTAATAGTAGCAATTATTGCGGTATTTATTGCTTGTATGATAATTGATTTTATAAGGGAATTACTTTTTAAAGCCGTAATTATTATCATAAAAAGAATTAGGCGTAAGAAACCAATTACGGAATAATATTCACCACTCCACAATTAAAAAAGCCCTTAAACGGGATATCCGTTTAAGGGCTTTTAATACGTCCGTTTTAAAACATTACCAGAAGGAAGCCGGCTATCACGCCTAGGAAAAGGGCGAATGCGGGCAGCTTACTGCGCCACATTAAAATCGATTCGGGCAGTAGCTCGCCGAAAACGACGTACAGCATTGCGCCGCTTGCAAAGCCTAAAGAAAGCACAAGCATTATATCGTTAATGCCGCCCAACGCAAACCCGAGCAGTGCGCCGAACACCGTAGGCAGACCACTGAGTGCGGTAAGCGCAACCGCCTTGGGCTTTTTCATTCCGCCCGAAATGAGCGGCACCGAAACCGCCATACCCTCCGGCACGTTGTGCAAGCCGATGACGATAGCCATAATAAATCCGCTGCCCGTAAACAGGTCGGTCATCACGTCCGACGTTGCGTAGGAGGCGCCAATAACCATACCTTCGGGCAGGTTGTGCAGCGCTATTGCAAACATCATTACAAGCCCAGCAACGAACAGATTGGACTTGGAATCCTTGTGCGTTTCGTAGTGGTTGGAATGAATAAGCTCGTCCAGATCGTCCGCCGTTGCGGGGTGGTTTTCGTCGATATGCTTGACCTCGTGGTTGGTCTTTTTGTCGATAAAGAAGTTCAGCAGGTACACCACTGCGTAGCCCACGGCGACTGCGGCAACGACGATTAAAGGCGTAAGCTTGGGCATAGTGCCCTCTTTCATCATTTCAATGGGCTGGCTCATTAAATCAAAACAGACGACGGCAAGCATTATGCCCGCGGCAAACGACAAAAGCAAGCTTACGATTTTATTGGAATCGCGCTTCATTACCGCGCCCACTACTCCGCCCAGTCCCGTGCCGATTACGCCCGAGATAAAAGTTATCAGAGCTATTACCAGATAATCCATACGGTCTATTATAAGCGCGTATGCGCCATAAAGCAAGCGTATACGCAGCCGTTTAATTTTTTAGCAAGTTTATTATTTGCCGCCTTAAAAGTTGACTTGTATTCTGAAAGCGAGTATTATAAAAACCGAATTAAATTTAAGGAAGTTTTTATTATGTTTAACGTAACCGACGACATTATATACGTAGGCGTGGACGACCTTGACATAGACCTTTTCGAGGGGCAGTATAAAGTTCCGCACGGCGTTTCTTACAATTCGTACGTGTGCCTTGACAAAAAGATTGCGGTGTTCGACACGGTTGATATACGCAAGGCGGACGAATGGCTTAAAAACGTGGAAAGCGCGTTGAACGGCGCGCAGCCCGACTACCTTATAGTTTCGCACGTGGAGCCCGACCATTCGGCAAGCATACCCGCTTTTTTGAAAAAATATCCGTCCGCAACAGTCGTCGGCAACGAAAAGACTTTCGTGCTGATTAAAAGATTTTACGGCGATATAGTGACCGAAAAGCTGACCGTTAAAGACGGCGGCGAGCTGGATTTGGGCAGGCATAAAATAACCTTCGTATTCGCGCCTATGGTGCACTGGCCCGAGGTTATGGTATCCTACGACAGCACTGACGGCATACTGTTTTCGGCTGACGGTTTCGGCAAATTCGGGGCGCTTTCGCACGACGAGCCCTGGCTTGACGAAGCGAGAAGGTATTTTATAAACATAGTCGGCAAGTATGGCGTGCCCGTGCAGGGCTTATTAAAAAAGGCGTCCGCGTTGAAAATAAACGCTATCTGCCCCCTCCACGGTCCCGTACTGAAGGAAAACCTTGGATATTATATCGGCAAGTACGACGTTTGGAGTTCGTATACGCCCGAGGAGGACGGCGTTTTGATTGCTTACGCCTCGGTTTACGGCAATACCGCCGCGGCGGCAAAGAAGCTTGCGGAGGAATTGCAGGCGCGCGGCGTTAAAGCCGAGGTTGCCGATTTGAACCGCTGCGATACGGCTCAGGCTGTTGCCGACGCGTTTAAATATTCCAAGCTGGTTATGGCAAGCATAACTTACGACGGCAACGTTATGCCCTGTGCAGATGCGTTTATAAACAAGCTGAAAGTAAAGAATTATTGCAACCGTACCGTTGCGTTTATTCAGAACGGAAGCTGGGCGCCCATTTCGGCTAAGCTTATGCGCGCGACTTTCGAGAGCTTTAAAAATATATCCTTCTGCGAGACTGCGGTAACCGTAAATTCCGCAGTTGACGGCGATGCGCTTGCTCAGATTGAAGCGCTTGCGGCTGAGCTTGCAAAGTAAATAATAAGAAAAAATATGCGGGGGCGGACTTTTAAAAGTCCGCCCCCGCCTTCGTTTTACTTTAAATCATTCGATTGCTTTAAGCGATTCGTTCATATCTATCTTCACTATTTTGCGGCGCAGAAGCAGCGTTACGAACGCGGTGAACGCCAGCACTACGAACGGCGCGATAAGCCACACGAACCAGCTTACGCCCGCCAGCGTGCCCATTCCCATAGCGCCGAACACCGCCCATATGAGCAGTGCCGACAGCGGATAGCCGAAAAGTATGCCGACGGCGGTATCTATATACACCTCGCGGTAGATATACCCCGCCACCTCGCGGTCGTGATAGCCAAGGACCATAAGCGTTGCAATTTCTCGGTTGCGCTCGCTTATGTTGATGTTGGTAAGCGTGTATATGACGACAGCGGTCAATAGCCCCGCGAACACTACCACCACCGCGGCAACCGCCATTACCGACGGCGAGTTTATGCCGTGGAAGAGGCACAAATCCAGAAGCGCAAGCCCCGCAAGCACGAGTGCGGTCGAAAACGCGACCGCAACGACCGTCATTAAAAAGCGGCTCATATACCTTAAAACGTTGCGCGTCGTCGACTTGTACTTGAACGAAAGCAAATTCCAGATGAACGGTATGCGTTCCAGAAAAACCTTTTTGCCCGCTTTGGGAGCTTTGGGGCGCAGCAGGTTGGCGGGCTTATCCGCCGTAAGCTTATGCCCCGCCAGCACGGTTGAAATAAGGGTAACCAGCACTATTCCAAAGAACACCGCAAGGTAGAACCACAGCGTTATTCTGGGCGTCATGGGCGGCATTGTGAACGAATAGTTGAACACCACGTACAGAAGGGTTGCAACGCCCATTTCCACGAAGTACGCCCCCGCTCCGCCTATGCCGCAGCCTATCATTGCAAACAGCACGTACTTGAAAATTATGCGCCACGACGGATAGCCGAGAGTACTAAGACACGCAACCTGGGCGCGCTCCTCCTCGATAAGCCTGGTCATAGTCGAAAGCACGACGAGCGCCGTGACGAGCAGGAAAGCAATCATTAAGACTATGCAGATGCCGCGCACCTTTGCGCCGTAGGATACCAGCGCGTTGAAGCTGTAATTGTCGTACAGGGTGAGCGCGCGCACGCTTTCGTCGCCGCCGAGCATTTCGGTAAGGGCACTCTGCTCTCCTTCGATATAGGACTTATATTCTTTGCCGAACGCATTGAAAACGCTGCGGTTATTTAAAGCCACGTATAAATCGCCCTTGGGCAGCAGCTTTTGCGAAAACACCGTCGGCACGATATCAAACGGCAAATATAAAATGTTGTCGACCGTAATCAACTCGTTTACGGCGTTTATATTGTCGGGTATTTCCACGTCCTCGCCGTTTTTATAGCTCGGCTCGCCGTCCACGCCGAAGGTCAGGGGCGACAGCACCGTCCTCGTT
Organism: Clostridia bacterium; assembly: GCA_029052615.1. Taxonomy (GTDB): domain Bacteria; phylum Bacillota; class Clostridia; order Christensenellales; family Borkfalkiaceae; genus Coproplasma. Next base: position 5,358 of record JAIDIR010000213.1, read on the forward strand.
ACCGTGACCGTTTTCGTGAGTATTTCGTCGGGCATTGCCGCGAGCTGCGGCGGTATTGCGCCGTCCGAAAGCTGAGTTAAAATATCCTTGAAATTCAGTTTTATTTCCGTTCCGAGGGGCACGCCCTTAATCTTGTTGTCCTTCTCTTCAGCGCAGATTTTTATATCCGCCGCGATATCGTCATTAACGGCGCGTTCGGTCTGCTTGTTGACCGTCTGCTCGCCGTCGAAAAAGTACAGTCTTACAAGCTGCTTTTCGCCTTCTATCTCTATTTCGACGTCCAGCGACGCGCCCGCGTTTACGTTGTCTTCGCCGTACCTCGCCTTAACTTCGTCAATTTGCGACTGCGAAAAGCCATCCGCCTTTCTGCTCTTTACGATAAAGTCGCTGACGTTCTGCGCACGGTAATAGTCGGTGAGCGAATAATTGATTTTGTCCACAGCACTGCCTATACCCGCAATAAAACCGACGCTGATGACCACCATAAAAATTATGGACAACAGGCGCGTAAAGTGCTTTTTAAAGACGCGGAGCAGTGTTTTTAAATAAGTTTTCACCACTCAATCTCCTCAATCGGTCGGGGATGCGAGTTTATTTCCATGCTCTCTATTCTGCCGCTCTTTATGTGCAGCACCTTGTCCGCCATGTCCTTTAGCGCGGCGTTGTGCGTGACGATTATCACGGGCTTTTTCTGCTGCTTTGAAACGTCGTGCAGAAGCTTTAAAATGTGCTTGCCCGTAACGTAGTCGAGCGCGCCCGTAGGCTCGTCGCAGAGCAATAGTTTGGGGTTTTTAGCCATTGCG
>JAIDIR010000214.1 GCA_029052615.1 Clostridia bacterium
TACACCCTAGAGTTCGTCGGCAGCGTCATATGTGTATACGAGACAGGTATCGGGGATTATAATTTCTTTAATGCTTTCGTCATAGGCAAAGGCGTATCTGCCGATTTCGGTAATTCCCTGCGGAATTGTCAACACCCCGCCTTCCGATAACATACCGCTGTCAAGACAATTCAGTTTTGTTCCCGTAACGGCTTGTGTTTTATCAACGTCCGTGCCGCATTCGTTTATTGCAACGATTATAGAAGTATTTGCGCCTTCCGCATAGACCGCAGATTTAATCTCTTTGCCGTCGTTATAAGTTATATTGGAAATCGTATATTCCGCCGTGACGTCGGTTGCAGCCGATTTTTTGGCTTTTACTCTTACGAATACGTTCTCGCTGTCGCCGCTGTCTTCAAAGCTGCTGCAAGGAAACAGGTTTGTTGTTCCCGAATACGTGATAGTCAGCCCGAGAATCGCATAATTTTTCGGGTTTTCGAATTTCACGTTGATATAGAAATCTTCGTTGCGGTAGGCGCTGTATTCGGCTTGCACGGATGCTTTTTCCGATACCTTTGCCGACATTAATTTAGCATTTGATTGGTTTGTTTCAGCCTTTGCATTTGCCGACGCAGACATTCCCTTATAAACAACCGCATATTTGTCATCGTCTGGTTTTGGAGGGGACGGCGGACCGGGCGTGTTATGGTCGTCGTCGATTACGGGCGGCTCGCCCTCATTGGAATTTCCCCTTAACGCAAGGGGCAGCGCAATGGCAAGCCCCACTGCAACAACCAACGCAAGCGCAATCGGTATAACCGCTTTGCGTTTGAAACCGCCAAGCACAACCGTCTTGCCATCGGAATATACTTGCGTGTCACCGCGGTCGTTTAAAAGCCCCTGAGCGTTTGCGGCGTTAACGACTTTATCGTAAACGTCGGGAATGCGGCGGTCGCTTTCATTTTTTATTTTTTTCAACAGATCTTTCTCTTTCATGTTTCACCTCTACTCCTGCAACGCTTTACTCATTTTTTGCGTTGCACAGTTAAGCTTGTAAGTCACCGTAGAAAGCGGCATTCCCAGAAGCTGCGCAACCTCGCGGCGTTTATATCCCGCAGACGCAACCAGTATTAAAACTTCAAACTCGTCCTCCGCCAAAATTTTGCGCGCAAGGTCTATTATAAGTCTGTAATCGTCGGGCTGTTCCGTGCCGAAAACGTCCGCACTTTGATTTTCGTCAACGTAAGCTTCATGCTCGCGTTTCTTTTTTAAATTCAACGCCTCGTTGCGGCTGATTCTCTTTATCCATGCCGCGGCGTCCGTACCTGCACGGTAGGAATTCACATTATTTATTACCTTTAAATAGGTCGATTGCATAACGTCTTCCGCTAAATGAAAATCTCTTAAAATGGACAGCGCCGTATAATACACT
>JAIDIR010000215.1 GCA_029052615.1 Clostridia bacterium
GAATAGGGCCGAAAAAGCGCAAAGTTTTTTATAAATTTACAATGCCGGGCGGCGTTGATTTTCAGTTTCTGCACGGCGGACTGGTAATAAACTATCCCGAAAACGTAAAGCTGGGAAACAATATGATTTTCAACCGTAACGTAAGCATAACCGCACGCAGCGGGGTTACGTTGGGCAACGACGTAATGCTGGGACCGAACGTCGTTATAAACGACAGCAATCACGTGTTTATTGATAAAGATACGCCGATAACAAAGCAGGGGCACACCGCGCAACCGATAGTTATAGAGGACGACGTCTGGATAGCCTCCAATTCGGTAATTTTAAAGGGTGTGCATATCGGCAAGGGCGCGGTAGTTGCCGCGGGAAGCGTGGTCACCAAAGACGTGCCGCCCTACGCGGTGGTCGCGGGAGTTCCCGCCCGTAAGATTAAAAACAGGGGAGAATAAAATTTCACCTTAAAAAATTTGACCTTTTATTTCAATATCGTTAAAATATAAATCGTAAAAAATTTTATAGGAGATATACAATGAAGAAAATCAAGGCACTCTTAGCTGAATTCAAAGCGTTTATAACGCGCGGCAACGTCGTTGATATGGCTGTCGCCGTTATTATCGGCGCGGCGTTCGGCGCAATCGTAACGTCGATGACCAACGGCATCATCAAACCTCTCGTTGACTGGGCGGTAGGCGATGCTGCCGGCGTAGGCTTAAAGACCATGCTCAAAACCGTTTACGAAGTGGACGAGCTGGGCAACGCGATAATGGTGGACGGCGCAAAAGTTATAAACTGGGCTAACTCTATTTACATAGATTGGGGCGATTTCATTATGAAGGTTATCGACTTCCTGCTCATCGCGCTCGTGCTGTTCGTAATTATCAAAGTGTTTATGGGTCTTAGAAACGCTACGACCAAAGCTCACGATAAGGCAAAGGAAAAGGTTGCCAAGAAGCTCAAGAAGCAGGGTATGAGCGAGGAGGAAGCTCAGGCTCAGGCGGAAGTGCAGGTTGCCGAAGAAGCTCCCGCAAAACCTGCCAAGCCCACTACGGACGAACTTCTGACCGAAATAAGAGATTTGCTTGCCGCTCAGAGCAAGGCTCCCGCAAAGAAGAGCGCGGACAGCGAAGAGAAGTAAGCTTAATATTGCAAAAAACGTCACCCGCCGTGCTTTAGTTGCACGACGGGTGGATATATTTTCGGGCTTGTTCAAACCGTCATAAAATGATTTTGCGGCGGCGCCTGAAAAATTGTGCATAATTTTAAAAAAAACTTTATACAAAATGTTTTGTTTTGTCA